>DATMUT010000531.1:0-9978 GCA_035563755.1 Novosphingobium sp. | reverse complement strand
CGAGCCGTTCTTCTCGCCCGTGCTCGAAGCGGGCGTGGACGACCAGCTGCGCGCCGCCGGCTTCGAGGGCGTGGAATCCTATGCCATCGGCCGCGACTGGTACCCCTGGATCACGCGCGCGGTAAAGCCGGCGCAGGGAGCCAACGCATGAACGCCCCCCTGCCCCCCACCGACGCCACGCTCAACGCCATCAATGTCGATGGCCTGGGCCGCATGGTCATGGCGCTGGCGCAAGAGGTCTGGGTGATCCGTGACCGGCTGGTTATCACCGAGAAACTGTTGGAAGAAAAGGCCGGCATCACCGCCGCCGACATTGACGACTACGTAGCCGATGAGGCAACCAAGGCGCATATCGAAGCCCTGCGCGACCGTTTCGCGGCCAAGGTGATCGGCGCGCCGGTGGCCGGCCACGACCGGAGCGTGGATGCCATCATCGAGCGCGCCGGCCTGCCGCCCCGTCCAAAGGCCGGCTGACGCGCCACAGCTGCGAGCGGACCACACGTGGAAATCCAGCAACTACGCCATTTCCTCGCCGTGGTCCGCCACGGCAGCATTGGCCAGGCGGCCGAAATGCTGAACCTGTCGCAGCCGGGCCTGTCGCGCTCGATCCGGGCGCTCGAAGAAATGCTGGGCCTGGCCCTGTTCGAGCGCAAGGCGCGCGGCGTGACGCTGACCGAGCACGGGCGGCAATTGCTGACCCGCGCCGAGGTGATCGTGAACGAGCACGACCGCGCCATTGCCGAGGCGCGCTCGGCCAGCAGCCTGCGCAGCGGCGATGTGCGTCTCGGCATCCACACCGTCCTGCGCGAGATTGGCGCTGTCGAGGCGCTGAGCAACTTCATGACGGCCAATCCCGGCATCGGCCTGTCGGTCGATGTCAGTTCAGGGCTCGATCTGGTCGAAAAGGTGGCTTGCGCCGAACTGGACATGGCCTTCACCCTGTTCCCGCAGGAGCGACAGGGCAATATCGCCCATTTCGAGCAATTGTTCGTGTTGCCCTGCCGCATCTATCAGCGGCTGGGGGCCGACCGGCCCATTGCCGGCATCACCCAAATGGCTGATCTGATCGACCGGTCCTGGGCTCTGTCGGGCGCGGTCAATTTCCGCCGGGCGTTCGAGGTCGCGCTGGTCGCGCTCGACCTGCCCTTCCCGCAGCAGTTTATGCAGGCCTCGTCGCTGGGCCTGATCCTCGACCTGATGATGGAGCGCGACATGGTCACCGTCCTGCCCGAGCGGGTGGCCAATTCGCCGCGCATGGCCGGCCGGCTCGAGAGCTGCGAGGCCTTGGCCCCGGGCAGCCTGCCCGATGGCGGCTTGGTCTATCGCAAGGAAGTGCTCCGCCTGCCGGCGGTGCGCGCCATCACCGACTGTTTCCGCGCGCTTGCCGAAGGCTGGTGACGCCCAAAGGGCGGTAACCCCAGGCTGGCAGCGCTTTTCGCTGACAAGGACCCCTTGATGCCCCAGATACTGCCCCCTCCCGCCGCATTTGAACTGTCGTTTCCGGTTGTGATCGTGGGCGGCGGCGGCACCGGGCTGGCCGCGGCGCTGGCTGCCTGCGACGCCGGCGTCGAGGCGCTGGTGCTCGAGCGTGACGACACGCTGCTGGGCTCGACCGCTATGTCGACCGGCCTGATCCCGGCCGCCGGCACGCCCGAACAGGCCGAACAGGGCATTGTCGACAGCCCCGACATTTTCGTGGCCGACATCATGGCCAAGACCAAGGGCAAGACCGACCCGGCCATGGCCGCCTGCATGGCCCGCGAATCGGCCGAAACGGTGGCCTGGCTGCGCGATACGCATGGCGTACCGCTCACGCTGGTCGATGGCTTTCTGTACCCGGGCCACAGCGCGCGCCGCATGTATGGCACCCCCAATCGCACCGGCGGCGAACTGATGGCCGCCATGGAAAGCGCGGCCGCCGACAAGGGCGCCACCGTCCTGCCCGAGGCCACGGTCGATGCGCTGTATGCCGATGGGCGCAAGGTGGTGGGCGTGCGCATCGCCCGCCCCGACGGTTCGAGCGAGGATATTGGCTGCGAGGCGCTGGTGCTGGCCTGCTCGGGCTTTGGCGGCAACGAGGAAATGGTCGCCCGCTTCATTCCCGACATGGCCGGCGCGGTGTTCCACGGCCACCCCGGCAACAAGGGCGAGGCGATGCTGTGGGGCGAGGAAATGGGCGCGGCCGTAGCCGACATGACCGGCTATCAGGGCCACGGCGGGCTGGCCATGGGGCACGGCGTGCCCATCCTGTGGCCGCTCATCATGGAGGGCGGGTTCCAGGTGAACGCGCAGGGGCAGCGTTTCTCGAACGAGGCGGCCGGCTATTCCGAACAGGCCGCCAAGGTGAACGCCCAGCCGGGCCATTTCGCCTGGTCCATTTTTGACCAGCGCCTGCACGAGCTGATGATGCAGTTCGACGACTACCACGACGCCCTGCGCGCCGGCGCCGTGGTCGAGGCCGGCAGCATTGCCGAACTGGCCGAAAAGACCAAGCTGCCCGAGGACGCGCTGGCGGCAACGCTGGCCGAGGTCGCGGCTCTGGTCGAAAGCGGCGAGGCAGATGGCTTTGGCCGCAGCTTTGCCCCGCGCCCGGTGCTGAGCGCCCCCTATCGCGCCGCGCGCGTGACCGGCGCGCTGTTCCACACGCAGGGCGGCCTGGTGATCGACGAGGACGCGCGCGTGCTGGGCACCGATGGCGCGCCCTTCCCCAACCTGTTTGCCGGGGGCGGCGCGGCGCGCGGCGTCTCGGGGCCGGGGGCCGATGGCTATCTGGCCGGCAACGGGCTGCTGGCGGCCACCACCCTGGGCAAGATTGCCGGGCGGGCGGCGGCGCGGCTGGTCGGGTAAAAAGAATAATGCAGGGGAGCATAACGCCCCCCTGCACCCCCATGAGATTTTGACTGAGGTTCCGCCTCGCGCGGCAGAGAAACGGGGGCAGGCCAACGGCGCTGCCCCCGCCTGTTTCAGTCCTTGTTGATGCCCGCCAGCGCATCGAGCACGCTGGCCACCAGCTTTGCCCCGCGCGCGTCCAACTTGGCCTGCAAGGCCGCATCGGGCTGATGCGTATCAATGTCGGCGCTGATGTCGATGCCGCGCTTGGCCAGCACATCTTCCATCACCAGCACCCGGTCGGTCAGCACCCAGACCTCTTTGGTCAACGCCAGCAGCGCCGCGCCCAGCTGGCCGCAATCGGCCTCGTGCAGGGTGGGGCGGTCGGGGTGGTTGTAGCTGGTGGGGTTCTTGGGATCGAGGATCATTGCGGTTTGCGCCCCTGCACGACGTGAGGATAAATGCCATCGGCCACGACATCGACAAAGCCGGCCTCGCGCGCGACTTGCGCCAGATCGAGGCTGGCCGATTCGCGCCAGAACGGTTCGCCGCCCCATTTGGCGCCGGCGTCCGCCTTCCACTGGCCCAGCTTGTCCATGTCGGCATAGCGCGTCACGTCGCTCATGATCATGTCGCCGCCCGGTTTCAGCACGCGGAACGCCTCGCGGAAGACCGCGCGGATGATGTCGGCCGGGATTTCGTGCAGCAGGATATACGAGGCCGCCAGATCGAAGCTCTCGTCGGCAAAGCCTGTCGCCTCGGCCGGGCGCTGATACAGCTCCCACGCCCAGCCATTCAGGTTGGCCACCCGCTGCGCATGTTCGAGCGCCCGCAGCGACAGGTCGACGCCCACGATCTGCGCATGAGGGTAGGTTTCCTGCAGCGCGGTGGTGAAGTGCCCGGTGCTGGCCCCCATGTCGAGGATGCGATCGTAATGATCGCGCGGCGCGCGCGCGGCAATGGCGCGGCGCTGCTTGAAGATGCCGCCCGGATACAGCGCCTCGACCAGCTTCTTGTGGACGATCTCGCCGTGGATGTAGCCCTGCATGGGGTGATCGTCCCAGCCGCCGGCGGTGCGGTGAAAGTTCACGCCCTTCCAATAGGTCGGGGCGATCGTGTCCTGCCCGGCCTTTTCGAGCGTGGCGGGGCCTTGGCTTTGCGCGCGGGCAATCGCCTCGGCCAGCGCCGGCTCGATTTCCTCGAAGGCCTCGCGGGCCATCAGGCCGTGCATGTCGGCATGCCACTCGCCCAGAAGCTGCGACACGCGCCACACGCGCGAGGCGCCCATGCTCTGTTCGATGCGGGCATGGCGGGCATCGTGGTCGTCGGGCAAGGCCGCGGGGTCTGGCACGGTTTGCGCCAGCGCTGCGTCGCTGGCGGCGCGCAGCCCTTTGCTGCCGCGCGCCAGATGCACCATGAAATCGACCGAGGCGCGGCCGCGCTGGGCCAGTTCGGCGTCAATTGGACTGGTCACTGAAGGTCCTCCGGCTTGAGCTTGTAGCCGGCCAGCAGCACGATCGAGGCGATGCCCAGCAGGCCGGGAATGTAACACACGCCAAGCAGCAGCGCCTGACGGATCTGGGGGGTCTGCATCACCTCGGGGGGCAGGTTCTTGTCAAAGCCTGCCGCCGACAGCGCCACGCCCACGATGAGCGGGCCAAAGGCGAAGGTGAACTTCTCGGTGAAGGAATAGAAGGCGGTGAACACGCCCTCGCGGCGGATGCCCGACTTCTGCGTGTCGAGCGCGATGATGTCGGTCAGCATCGACATGGCCATGATGACATTGGCGCAGGCACCAAACGAGATAATCGCCAGACGCACCGTATACATCCAGATCGGCTCGGCCGGCGAGGCGAAGGCCCAGCTGGCGACCGTGAGCAGATAGAGCACAGCGCCAAAAATATAGGTCTGCGCCTTGCCAATGCGACGCGACACCCACACCAGCGCGGGCGCGGCGGCCAGCTGCACCAGCGTTGCCACCAGCGTGGCAGGCGCCAGCACGGTCAGCTTGCGCTGCAACACGTTAAGCAGAAAATACATCGAGGCCGCCTGCGTGGCCGCTACGCCCAGAAGCTGCGAGAACTTGACCCCCAGCAGCCGCAGGAAATGCCGGTTGGCCAGCACATGCCCGATTTCGGCCATCACCTTGGGCCGGGTGGTCTGCGCCCTGGCATAGCGCGCACGGCCCGTGCCGGCCCAGGCCGTCAGCGTGGCCGCCAGAATGATCGCGCCGCCCGTCAGCCCCACCACCGCATAGGAAGACCAGGCAAGCCGCCCCATCCGCTCGAGCATGAGCGGGAAGACCATGCCCACCACCAGCCCGGCCGCCGCCACGAACATCATGCGCACCGAATGGATCGCCGTGCGCTCGTGATACTGGTCGGTCATTTCGGCCGGCATCGACATGTAGGGCACGTTGAACAGCGAGTAGCCCAGGGTGTAGACCATGAGCGCGCCAAACACATAGGCCGCGCGCAGCCCCTGCGCCGCGAACATGGGCGTGGTAAAGATCAGCACATAGGAGGCAGCGCAGGCAAAGGCGCCCACCAGCAGGAACGGACGGCGGCGGCTGCCATCGGTTTGCAGGCGGTCGCTCCAGGTGCCCACCATCGGGTCGGTCACCACGCCCAGCAGTTTCGAGGCAAAGATCAGCGCGCCCGCCAGCGCCGGCTCGATGCGCAGCACGCTGACCATGTAGAACAGGATCATGCCGCCAATCGAGTTCATCAGCAGCGCAATGCCCAGCGCACCGCTGCCCCAGGCCACCCTGACCGAGCCGGGAACCGATACCGCCTCTTCGGGCGCGGGGGAATCTTCGAGGCTGACCGCCAGCGTATTCATCATGTGTCTCCCCAATGAGCCGCCGCCCCTTGGCTGGGACAGGTCCGACCGACTGGCCTTGCGGGGCGTGATTGCCCTCTTGCGCGATGGGAGAATTATGGGTTATGAAAGCATGCTAATCACGCATGTTTTCAAGCCATTCTCGCACCGCGATGCAAGCAGCGAGGGTAATTCGAGCGGCTTGTTTCCTATCGCCCATGCGCGATCTATCCGACAGCTGGACAAGCGCGATAAAGCCCGGGAACGCGAAACCGCCATCGCCCGCAATGCAATACGCCCGACTGCGAATATTGCACCAGCCAAAGCCCAAACGCCAAACGCAAACGGCCCCGATCACAAGATCGGGGCCGTCGCATGCCGCGCGGCGATTGGGGGGGGAGGGTATCGCCCGCGCGGGGCAACGGGGGGCGCCAGGGGGGGAGTGCGGCGCCGCCCGAACCGTTTATCAGTTCTGCTTTTCAAACGCGGCGCTGATGCGCAGCGTCACCTCGTCCGACACAACCGGCACATAGGTCTTCACGCCGAAGTCCGAGCGCTTGAACTTGGCCGTGGCGTTGAAACCCAGCGTATAGGCCTTGTCCATCGGGTTGACGCCGCCAGCGTTGAAGCTGGCCTCGAGCACGACGGGGCGCGTCACGCCATGGAACGAGAGCTCGCCCAGGATGCGGGCCGTGCGCGGGCCGGTGCGCACCACCTGCTTGGACACGAAGTGGATCTCGGGATACTTGGCCGCGTCAAGGAACATCGGGCTTTTCAGCTCCTCGTCCAGCTTGGCGTTGGTGGTCGAGACGCTGGCCACCGGGATGGTGATGTCGACCTTGCTGGTGCCGATCGCCTTGGGATTCAGCTCGAGCGTGCCGGTGGCATTGGCGAAATCGCCGTACCAGTCGGTAAAGCCGAAGTGGTTGACGGTGAAGTTCACCCGGGTGTGGCTCGATTCTACCTTGTAGGTGCCGCCCTGCGCCGCGGCCGGAGCCGGGTTGGCGGGGCTTTGCGCCTGCACCACGCCCGGCAGGGCGGCAAGGGCAGCGGCGGCGAACAGGAAGTGAGAGGCAAATCGCATGGTATGTCTCCGAAATTCAGCTTTGGCAAAGGGCGCCGCGAGGGGGGCGCTGTCAGGCGGCCAGAGCGGCCAGCTTCTCGCCGGCACCGGCAATGGCGGCCTTGGCGGCGTCTTCACCAAAGGCCAGACCCTCGGCGGTCACGACTTCAACGTCGGTCACGCCCATGAAGCCCAGCAGGACCTTGAGGTGCGGCAGGGCAACGGCGGCCGGGTTATTGTCTTCATAGACGCCGGCGCGGGCCTGCACGACAATGGCCTTCTTGCCCTTGACCAGACCCTCGGGGCCTTGTGCCGAATACTGGAAGGTGGTGCCGGCGCGCAGGACGTGGTCGAACCAGGCCTTGAGCGTCGAGGGAATGCCGAAGTTGTACATCGGCAGGCCGATGACAAACAGGTCATTGTCGAACAGCTCGCCGATCAGCTTGTCGGCCAGCTCGCGGGTGGGCTTGGCGGCCTCGGTCTCGGGGGCGGGGCGGCCAATGCCGGCCAGCGTCTGCGAGGTGACGTGCGGCACCGGATCGGTATCGAGGTTGCGGTCGGTGACGGTGATGTCGCCCTTGGCGCGCAGCGCATCGAGATAGGTGTCGATCAGGCGGTTGCTGACCGAAGCAGCGCCGGTGGCGGCCGAACGAAGAACCAGAACCTTGGTCATGGAAAGTCTCCTCTGGGGGAAAGGGATGTCAGGCAGGTTTGGAAAAAGCTTTTCAGTGAAAGGCGTAGGCATCCATCCGCAGCGCGCCCAGCGTGGTGCTGGTGTGCAGCCGCTCGGCCCGCAGCGGGCCGGCACCGGCAGCGCCAATCGCCACGTACAGCGGCAGCAGGTGCTCGTCGGTGGGGTGGTTCTCACGGGCGAAGGGCGCCATGTTGCGATAGGACACCAGGTCGCAGGTGCGCCCCTCGGCAATGGCAGCGTGCATCCAGTCGGCAAAGCGGGTGACCCATTCGGGTTCGCCGCCCACCGGGCCCTGGCGGGTAAGGGCACGCAGATTATGTGTGAAACTGCCACTGGCCATCACCAGAATGTTGCGTTCGCGCAGCGCCGCGATGGCCCGGCCCAGTTGCACATGGTGCCCCGGCCCCAGCCGGCTCTGGATCGAGAGCTGAAGCACCGGAATGTCATGGCCCGGCCACATCAGCATGAGCGGCACCCATGCGCCATGGTCCAGCCCGCGCACCGTGTCGATCCGGGCGCGCAGTCCTGCCTCGCCAATCAGGTCGGCCACCGTCTCGGCCAGGTCTGGCGCGCCGGGGGCCGGATATTCCAATGCGTACAGCGCCGGCGGGAAGCCGTAGAAGTCGTGGATCGTCTCGTTCTGCGCCACGGCGTTAAGCGTTGGCACATCGGTTTCCCAATGGGCCGAGACCGCAACGATGGCATCGGGCCGCTCGAGCTTGCCGCCCAGACCGCGCAGGAAATCGCGCGCCGGCACATCGTCGAGCGGCAGGGTGGGCGAACCATGCGACAGGAACAGGGCGGGTTGAACGGTCATGGGCGTGCCTTTCGGATAAGCCGCGTGGGTTTGCGAAGCGGCTCCGGCGGGGCTGGATGACCGTTTCGATGTGCGGTAGATAGGGTAATGAATTTCGCATCGCCATTCCTGAAAATGGCATGTCATCCATGCAAAAACGGATAGACTATGGATTGGGACGACCTGCGCAGCTTTCTGGCCATTGCCCGCTCGCGCAGCCTGTCGGGCGCGGCGCGCGACCTTGGCCTGCGGCAAAGCACCATGAGCCGCCGCCTTGCCGCGCTCGAGGCCAAGGCGGGTGCGCGCCTGCTGCAACGCACGCCGCGCGGCTATGAACTGACCGCTCTGGGCGAGGCGGTGCTGGGCAATGCCGAGCGCATGGAGGCCGAGGCCATCGCCGTCGAGCGCACCGTGCAGGGCCGCGACGTGGCGCTTTCGGGCGTGGTGCGCATCACCACGGTCGAGGTGATCGCCAACCTGCTGCTGCCCCCCGCCATCGCCGCGCTACAGGCCAAATATCCGGGCATCTCGGTCGATGTCCTGTCCGACCCACGCTCGCTCAGCCTCGAGCGGCGCGAGGCCGACATCGCCATCCGCATGGCCCGCTTCGAGGGCAACGACCTTGTCTCGCGCCGCATGTGCATGGCCGAAAGCGCCCTTTATGCCAGCCCCGCCTATGTGGCCGCCCATGCCCCCCACCCCGGCATGCCCGCCAGCAGCGAGCAATCGGTCATCACCCTGCTCGACGATCAGGCCCATCTGGCCGAGGCCCGCTGGCTGGCCGAGCAGGTTCCGGGCGCGCGCATTGCCATGCGCACAAACAACCGCGACGCGCAGGCCGCTGGCGCCAGTGCAGGATTGGGCATCGCCTGCCTGCCCTGCTATGTCGCAGCCGGCAACAGCGGCATGGTTCGCCTGGGCGCCTTTGGCCCCGGCCCCGCGCGCGAAGTGTGGCTGGGCGTGCATGGCGATTTGCGCCACATGCCCCGCATCCGCGCCGCGATCGAGGCGCTCGATGCCGAATTTGCCCGGCAAAGGCCCCTTTTCGCGCCCGATGGCAATGAGGGGGCGCCCGGCGACGCGCGCTGAACGCCTCCCACTCGCGCCTTGCCCTCAATGGATACAAGGCTGTATGACCACCCCATGCAATGCAGGCCTAGCACCGGTTCTGTATAAGGCCCGTTCACAAGGCCTCTGCCAAGGACGATCACGCGCATGACAGGCCCTGTTTCCCTCTGGCCCCTTCATCGCTGATCCGCCCCGTCCCCATGCAGTCCTGATCCAAGAAGCAGCACTTCCCTAATGGCCTCTCACACCCAGCAATTTGCCACACCCGTTACCTGGCTTCGCCGGCTGTTCCGGCGCAGCCAGGTACCTCTGGGCATGCTGGCGGTGCTGGTCGGGCTGATGGCGGGGCTGACCAGCGTGTTGCAGGGCGCGGCCGCGCGCCTGATGCAGCGCCTGCTTTACGGCATGGCCCCGGGCGAGCGGCTGAGCGCGATGGACCACATCAGCGTGATGCACCTGCTGGCGCTGCCCCTTGGCGGGCTGCTGGTCACGGGCGCGGCGCGGCTGATGCGGCGCGGGCGGGCGGGGCGACGCGCGCCCATCGACGTGGTCGAGGCCAATGCGCTGTATGGCGGCGACATTCCCCTGCGCGACAGCGCGCTGGTTTCGGCGCAGACCATCCTCTCGAACGGCTGCGGCGCCTCGGTCGGGCTCGAGGCGGCCTATGCGCAGGTGGGCGGCGGGCTGGCGGCGATTACCGGCCAGTGG
>DATMUT010000530.1:0-5104 GCA_035563755.1 Novosphingobium sp. | reverse complement strand
CACGCCCACTACCGGTCGGACAGGTTCAACATCCGCATGGACCTGAACGTGCCGCGCCCGGTCTGAGGGGCAGGTGGTGGTGCGAGGAGGCAAGCCCCTCGCACCCCGAACATGTTACTGAGCCACCCGGATCAGTACCTTGCCCACATGGCTGCCCGACTTGAGATGGGCATACGCGGCTGCCGCCTCGTCAAAGGTGAAGGTGCTGTCGATCACCGGCTGCAGGTCGTGCAGCTCGATCGCGCGCAGCAGGCGGGCCAGCATGGCGCGGCTGCCCTCGGCGATGCCCTTGAGGGTGGCGTTCTTGTAGATGATGAGGCCGGGGTTCATCGGCGCCGCGCCCTCGGCCGGGGCCACGCTGATGATGGCGATGCGCGCGTTAGCGGCCGCTGCCACCACCGACTTGGCCTGCGTGCTCATGCCGCCGGTCTCGACGATGATGTCGGCGCCCGCGCCATTGGTGGCCTTGAGCACCTCGGCTTCCCAGTCGGGATGGGTGCGATAGTTGATCGTGATGTCGGCGCCCAGCTTGCGGGCCAGTTCCAGCTTGTCATCGCTCGAGGAGGTGATGATCACCTTTGCCCCGGCCGCCTTGGCGATCTGCAGCGCCCAGATGGCAACGCCGCCGGTGCCCAGCGCCAGCACCACGTCGCCAGCCTTGACCTTGCCCACCTCGACAACGGCGTGCCAGGCGGTCAGCGCGCTCGAGGCGAGCGGGGCGACCTGCTCGTCGCTCAGCGCTTCGGGCACGCGCACCAGCGCGGCGCCGGGCACCTTGATGTATTCGGCCAGCCAGCCATCATGGGTGATGCCATAGTCGGTGCCAAAGTGCGACAGGGCGAAGTCGCCATCGATCCAGTTGACGAAATGGGCGAAAACCGCCCGGTCGCCGACCTTGACCGTGGTCACGCCTTCGCCAACCGAAATCACCTCGCCCACGCCTTCCGACACGGGCACGCGGTTTTCGGCCTTCTTCGCGCCATAACGCCCTTCGAGCACCTGGATGTCGCGGTTGTTGAGGCAGACGAGGCGGACCTTCATCACCACCTCGCCAAAGCCGGCAACGGGCTCGGGCCGGGTGGTGGCGGTCAGGCTGTCGAGGCCCGTCTGGGGGCCGACTTCATAGGCTTTCACTTCGTGCTCCTGAATGCGTCGAGGATGTCGCCGGCAGTGGCGAACCATGTGTCGGGGCGGGCGGCCAGCTCGGCCAGCAGCCCTTCGAAAGCGTCCATGCGATAGGGCAGGCCGATGATGTAGGGCGTCAGATGCATGGGCAGCATGCGGCCCGAGCCGGTCGCCTGCGCCTCGCCCAGCAGCCAGTCATAAGCGTCGAGCATCTGCTCGGCATAGCTGTCGACCGACTGCTGCTGCACGTTGAGGATCTGCCGGTCCGACAGCTCATGGTTCAGCGGCACGTTGTACAGGCCGTTGTTGAACGCATAGGGCATCTCGTCGTTGACCCAGTCGACGGTATAGTCGAGCCCGGCCTCCTTGAGCAGGTCGAGCGTGGCGAAGCTTTGCGAGCGGGCGATCGAGTGCCAACCGCGCGGGCGGGTGCCCGAAACCTTCTCCAGCGTTGCGATGCTCTGGGCGATCAGCGCCTTTTCCTCATCGACCGGCAGGGTGCTGGCGATGGTGCCGTTCATGTCGGTCGAGTGGGCGATGATCTCGTGCCCGGCCGCCACGATATCGGCGATGATCTGCGGGTAACGCTCGGCAATGGCGGCGTTAACGGCCACGCTCACCTTGGCGCCTACCTTCTCGAAGGCGTCGAGCAGGCGATAGAAGCCCACCCGCGTGCCATATTCGCGGCTCGTGTAGTGGCGATAGTCGGGATAGGCCGTCTGCATATGGCCCGGCGCGCGGAACGGCTTGTCCGACGGCGTGATCGGGAACCATTCCAGGCTGACCACGAAGCAGGCGGCGATGCGCTTGCCGTCGGGCCAGCTTACCGGCGCCCGCGTCGGCAGCGGCGAATAGGGATAGAGCGCGTGGTCATAGCCCAGCGCCCGCTTGGGATATTCGAGATAGGCGGGATCGAGGCTCATGCCACCGTCTCCTGAGCAGCGTTCCAGGCATCGGCGATGTCGCCCGCGCGGGTGATCCACGCGCGGTCATCGGCGGCGATATGGCGCAGCACTTCCTCGAAGGGCCCGATGCGATGCGGCTGCCCGATCAGATAGGAATGCAGCGGAATGCACATCACCGTGCCGCTTTCCTCGGCGGCAAGGCGCTCGTACTGGCGGATCAGCGTCTTGGCATATTCACGCGGGCTCATATTGTAGACGAAGAAGCCGTAGTGATCGTTGACCTCGAGGCTGTAGGGCATCGAGATCAACTTGCCCTTGGCGGTCTTGACCCGGAACGGCTGGTCGTCGTGATAGAGGTCGCAGGTGTAATCCAGCCCGTATTCCGCGATCAGGTCGAGCGTGCGCGGCGTATGGGTCAGCGCCGGGGCCAGCCAGCCGCGGATCGTCTGGCCGGTGGCCTCGCGCACGGTGCGGATCGAATCCTCGATGATCGCGCGTTCCTGCGCCTCGTCCATGCCGTAGCAGTAGCGGGTGTTGTAGATGCCGTGGCTGAAGAATTCCCAGCCGCGCGCATTGGCGTCGGCCACCACTTCGGGGTGATGCTGGCACAGCGCCACCGACAGGCTGACCGAGCCGGGGAAGCTATGCTTGCTCATCACCTCGGCCATGCGCCAGTGGCTGACGCGGTTGGCGTGGTCGCGATGGCTGTAGCCCACCACGTCGGGGTGCGGCTTGGCCCAGCTTTTGCGGTGCGGGTTGGCCGGCGGGTCGATCTCGTAATATTCGAGGTTGGGCGATACCCACACCGCCACCTTCTTGCCGCCCGGCCACACGATGGGCTTGCGGTTGCGATAGGGCGTGAAATCGTACAGGCCCGGATCTGCTGCGCCTTCCTGCATCAGCGTGCCTCCAGCCAGTCGATCACCGTCTGCACGGGTTCCACATCGGCATATTTCAGCTGCAGGTCGGTCAGGTTGGCGAAGTGGTAGCTCTCGTGCTTGTCGGCGCAGCATTCGATCGGCACGATGGTGCGATAGCCGCGCGACAGGCTGTCGACCGCGGCCGCGCGCACGCAGCCCGAGGTCGAGCCGCCGGTGATGACCACCGTATCGACCTTGTGCCACACCAGCAGGCTTTGCAGCGGCGTTTCGAAAAACGGCGAGGGCATGCGCTTGGTGTAGACGGCGTCATTGGCCTCGATCTGGCAGCGCTCGTCAAAGGCATGGCGGTCGCTGTCGTATTTGATGTTCTGCAGGCTGTCGGGCGTGTTGGTGCGCGTGCCCCATACGCCGGCATCGCTCGCATCCTCGGCATAGGCCACGTGCGTCCAGATGACGGGCATGCCCTTGGCGCGGGCGAGCGCGCTGATCTGGTTCACATATTCGATCTGGCGCGGGTTGGTTTCATAGGCGGTCTTGTACCGGTCGATCCGCGTATAGGCGTTCTGGAAGTCGATGTTGACGATGGCGACCTTCTCGCCAAAGCCGAACTTCGAACGGGCCGGATTGGCCATCACTTCCTCGAACAGCTGCTTGGCGGTCTTGCCGTCGCTGACCATTTTCGTGCCGATGATGGGGGTGTTCTCCGCGCTCATGAAACCTCGTTCCTGCTATTGGGCGAACCGGCGCGCCCGCCTTGGGGCAAGGCTGGACCGGCCGGCTGGCATGTGACCACTCATCCCCCCGTTTTGTCCACCTGCCGGGCACGGGCCTGGCGCTGGCGAACATATCAACGCGAAGGGGGCAGCCCTCCACCCGGCCGCCCCGCTCGCTTTTCAGGGCCGGGCGCGCGCTGGCGCCCGGCCATCTGCTCGTCAGATCTTCAGCTTGACGCGCGCGGTCACGCGGCGCGGATCGCCCGGGAACAGCGAGAGGAAGTTCGCCGTCACCGTGGTCTGGTTGAACAGGTTGGTCACATCCACGCCCACCGTCAGGCGGTCGTCGCTGGTGCGGTAATAGGCGCCCAGGTCCAGATAGTCCTCGGTGAGGGTGTGCGTGGTGTTGAGCACCGAGACCCAGTAGGACGAGTTGTGGCGGTAGGCCAGCGTCGCCCCCAGCGAACCCTTGATCGCCTCGACCGGCTTTTCATAGGTCGCGCCGCCGCTGAACTGGAAGGTGGGCGTGCGCACCGGGCTGAGCGAGGTGGAGAGCGTGAGGGCCTGCGGCGAGATGTAGGTGTATTCGCCGTGCATGAACGAGGGGTTGGCAAAGAGGGTCAGGTTGCCCAGCTTGGCCGAGCTTTCGACCTCGACGCCATAGACCCGCTGCGTGCCCGCGTTGAACGAGAGCGAGGCTGTCGTGCCCTGCACCAGGATGGCGGCCGATGCCTGCAGGTCGTCGGTGTTGGCCAGATAGCCCGTCACGTTCAGGCGCAGCTTGTGGTCGAACCAGTCGGACTTGAAGCCGGCCTCATACGACCAGGTCTTTTCCGGGCGGAACGAAAGCGCCTGGCTGGCCTTGGTGATGAGCGCGTTCCAGCCGCCCGACTTGAAGCCGTTGGTGGCCGAGGCGAACAGCATGATGGCCGGCGTGACCTTGTACGAAACGGCCACGCGCGGGGTGAAGCGGTTCGTCGTCAGCTTGAGCGGAATGCCGTAGGACTGCACCTGCGTATCGCCAAAGCCCAGACCCGAGAACTGGCTGGAAGGCGTGAAGTGCAGGGTCTTTTCTTCCCACGTATAGCGCCCGCCCAGCGTCAGCGTCAGCGCGTCGGTCAGCTTGATGTCGCCCTGCGCATAGTAAGCCGCGGTCTGCGCCTTGAAGCGGTAGATCGTGTCGCCGGTGGGGTTGAACGAGGTGGTGCCGCCGGTAAAGGTGGTGCTACGGTCGTTGCTGATTTCCTGCATGTAGAACGCGCCGGTGGTCAGCTTGACCCGGTCGTCGAAAAGCGAGGTGTTGTACTTGACTTCCTGCGACCACTCATCGTTCGTGCCGTTGTCGACGATGATGTAGCCGGCGTACTTGTTGGTCGCGTTGGCGTTGTATTCGTTGATGTAGCCCTGGTTCAGGTGGCGCCATCCGCCAATGTAGTCGATCGTGCCGGCGCCGGTGTCATAGCTGATCTTGGCGGTGATG
>DATMUT010000529.1:0-3334 GCA_035563755.1 Novosphingobium sp. | reverse complement strand
CCGGCGGGGGCGCTGATGCGCCGTCCGCCCGGCCACCGGCAGGGCGCGCGGATTCGACCGGGGCCGGGCTGGCGGATGCCGTTCCGACCGGGGCCTGAGAGGCAGATGCGCGGCGCGGTTTGCGCGTGCGGCGTCTGGCCTTTTTCCCGCCGCGCGAGGCGCGGGGCGCTGCCGGCGGAGTGTGTTCCGCCATGTCAAAATACTCGAATTCGGTTGGTCCGCCAAAGTGTGGCGGGATTCTTGGCGCTTATGCTAGCGCCAGCGCGCCGGTTGGGCAAGTGGGCGGGCCGGTGGCCAAAAGGGGGCTGAGACGGTTGGGCGCGGGGCTGCCGGTTTTGGTCACATAGGGGGTTGACGCCCGCAAAACATGGCGCTAGAGGCGCCCCACACCGAGACTGATGCCCTGTCGTCTAATGGTAAGACTACGGATTCTGATTCCGTCTATCGAGGTTCGAATCCTTGCAGGGCATCCACTCCTCCTGACATTTCGCTGATATTCCAATTGCTTGCTGCTAATCGCCGGCTTGCGATCCGGCGCGTTTGGCTCTTGGCTTGGCTGTGGCGTTCGCCCGCGCGGGCGCTGTCTGGCTGCGTGTTGTGGCCATGCCTGCACCTGTGCCTGGCATGGCTGGCGGGCGGCTTGGCGGGTGGCCTGGCGCGGGGCCAAGGTTGGCAATTCCCAATGTTGACGCGATACTGGAGGCAACATTTCCCTGCTAGGAAGGGGCCTGTTTCCAGAGATGCCTTGCCGGCGGCAGGGCTTGCGTGATGCGGGCGAACGATGAATTGCAAAACGGCACGATGGCCTTTGAGCGCGCGAGCGGCGCTGCTGCTGGCAGGGGTTGCGGCGCTGGGCGGGTGCGCGTCCTACAAGCCTTTGCCCTTGCCGGCCAAGGCGCAGCTGGCGCCCGGCGTTGCCGCTCTGGCTCAGGCGCCCGCCGGGGGCGGCCCGCTTGGTGTCGATCAGGTGGCGGCGCTGGCGCTGGCCAACAACCCCGAGTTGCAGGCCGCCCGCGCGCGCCACGGCATCGCGCAGGCGCAGTTGCTGCAGGCCGGCCTTTTGCCCAACCCCTCGCTCACCGGCGCTTTTCTGCCGTTGCTCTCGGGCGTGGGCACGGTGCCGGCGTGGAATGTGGGCCTCTCGCAGGATATCAAGTCGCTGGTGCTCTATCGCTCGCGCGTGCGGGCGGCGGGCGATGCCGCGCGGCAGGTGGATGCCGAGATCGTCTGGCAGGAATGGCAGGTGGCCGGGCAGGCGCGGCAACTGGCCGCCGACCTGATCGTCGGGCAGGCCAGCCGGCAGGCCTATGAAGCAGCGTGGCGCCTACTGGGCGAACGCAACGCCAAGGCCGAGGCGGCGCTGGCGGCGGGCAATGTCTCGCTGGTGATCGTCGCGCCCGGCCGGGTGTCGCTGCAGGCCGCGCGCGCCGCGCTCGATGCGCTTGACCAGCGGTTGCTGGCGCAGCGCCATCAGCTCAACGCGCTGCTGGGGCTGGATGCCGATGCGGTGGTGCCGCTGGCCGATCATGTCGACCTGCCGCCTTTCGACCCGGCGGCCGTGCGCGCGCTGCTGCCCTCGCTGCCCGACCGGCGGCCCGACCTGCTGGCGCTGCGCATGGGCTATGAGCAGGCCGACGAGCAGGTGCGGCAGGCCATTCTCTCGCAATTTCCCGATCTGGTGCTGGGCGGGGGCCTGGCCAGCGATAACTCCAGGGTCATCAACGGCGGCCCCAATGCCGCGCTGGGCCTGCCGGTGTTCGACCGCAAGCAGGGCGCCATTGGCATGGCCAATGCCACCCGCGCCCAGTTGCGCGCCGATTATGCCGCCCGCCTGAAGGCCGCGCAGGGGCAGGCCGAGGCGATGCTGGGCGAGATGGAGCAACTGGCCGGGCAACTGGCCGCGGTGCGCCGCGACCTGCCCGCGGCCCGGCTGGCGGCCGAGCGGGCCGCGCGCGCCTTTGGCGCCTCCAACCTCGACGAGCGGGCCTATATCGACCTGCTGTCAAACCGATATGCCAAGGAACAGGAAGTCATGACGCTCGAACTCGCCTTGCTGGACCGGCAGATCGCCTTGCAGACGCTGGTGGGCGCGGGCCTGCCTACGGCCGGTCTTGCCCCCGGGCAGATTGTCGCCGGCCAGAATGCTACCCCGCAGGGAGGCGCCAAATGAGGCGCCGCGCCCACCCTTTGCTGGCTGCGGCCTGCCTGCTGCCGGCCGCCTGCAGCGCCCCCCCGGCCGCCGATGAGGCCAGCCCCTCGGCGCTGGTGACGACGCAGGCCGCGCGGCAGGGCAGCGCGCCGGTGGTGCTGGCCGCCTATGGCAGCGCCCGCCCCTCGGCCGATGGCGCGCAAACGCTCAGCTCTGCCCAGCCGGGTCAGGTTACAGCGCTGCTGGTCGCGCCGGGGGCTGCGGTGCGCGCGGGGCAGCCGCTGCTGGCCTTTGCGCTGGCGCCCACCGCCCGCGCTGCCTATTTGCAGGCCGCGTCGGCGCTGGCGGCGGCGCAAAAGCAGCGGGCCACCATCGCGCAATTGCTGACCCAGCAACTGGCCACCCGCGACCAGCTGGTGCAGGCCGAAAAGGCGGTGGACGATGCCCGCGCCGCTCTGGCCGGGCTGGCGGGCGAGGGGGCCGGGCAAAGCGCCAAGACCTTTACCGCGCCCTTTGACGGCATCGTGACCGCCATTACCGTGGCGCAGGGCGACCGCACCGCGCCAGATGCGCCGCTGCTGACGGTGGCGCGGGCGCGCGACATTGTCGTGACCGTGGGCGTGCAGCCGCAAGACAGGGCCAGCGTGCGCGCGGGGCAAAGCGTCATGTTGCAGCGCCTGTCGGGCGGGGCGGGCATGGCGGGGCATGTGCTGCGCATTGCCAGCGCGCTCAACCCGCGCACGCGCATGATGGATGCCGACATTGCCGTGCCCGCGGGGGCGATTCTGCCCGGTGGCATCCTGATCGGCGAAGGCATGCGTGCCGACATTCACACCGGCGATGTGCAGGGCTGGCTGGTGCCGCATCAGGCGGTGGTGACCGCCAATGGGGCGCCGCATGTGTTCCAGCTGCGCGCGGGCAAGGCGCGGGCCGTGGGCGTGGCGGTGGTGCAGCAGGGGCCGGGGGGCGATGTGGTGCGCGGCGCCATCGACCCCAACGCGCGGCTGATCGTCGAGGGGGCCTATCAGGTCGAGGATGGCATGGCCGTGCGGACGGAGCGCTGAGCCATGCTGGAAAAACTGATGCAACAGCAGGCGCGCGCGCTGGTTTTCATTGCCATGGCGCTGGCGCTGGCGGGGGTGGTGGCGGCTTTCGCGCTGCCGGTGGGCCTGTTTCCGCAGGTGT
>DATMUT010000528.1:0-3239 GCA_035563755.1 Novosphingobium sp. | reverse complement strand
CCGTGGTCGGCGGCTTTGTGAAGGGCGGCGACATTGCCGTTGGCCCGGGCGACCGCGCACCCGCCCGCACCGCTCAGGAAGAGCGCCTTGCGCCCGCGGCAAGCCCGCCCCCTCCGCCGCCATCGCGCCCCGCGCCCGCCGAGGGCGACGACAGCCCAGCGGCCATCACCCCGCCACCCGGGCGCGGCCTTGTCATCTTCTACCGCCCTGCCACCCTGTCGTGGAGCGGCTTTGGCTGTTCGGTCAAGGAGAACGGGCGCAAGATCAGCTCGCTGGGGTCGGGGCGCTGGTTTGCCATGTCGGCCGTGCCGGGGCGCCACATCTTCCGCGTCACGGCCGAAACCTCGGACGAGCTGCGCATGGAGGTCGAGGAGGGCGAGGTGCATTACGTGGCCTGCCGCATGAAGATGGGGCCGCTGGTGGCCCGCCCGTTCATCCGCCCGGTCAATGCCGAGGACCTGCGCGGCGCTGGCAAGCTCAAGCCGGTGGATGTGACCGACATGGGCGACGAGGGGCCGGAAGGTGGCGCGATGAAAACGCTGGGTCGCGCCAGGGGCGAGGCGATGGTGCCGGCAGGCGCGGCGCGCCCTTGACCTTTGGCGTGGGGCTTGCCAACCGGCAGGCATGACCCAAGCCCAAACCCCGTCGCTGCGCCTGTTCAACAGCCTGACCCGCCAGAGCGAGGCTTTCGTGCCCGTGCACGAGGGCGAGGCGCGCGTCTATACCTGCGGCCCGACGGTCTACAACTACCCCCATATCGGCAATATGCGCGCCTATGTGTTTGCCGATGTGCTGGGGCGCACGCTCAGCCATTTTGGCTATCGGCTCAGCCATGTCATCAACATTACCGACGTGGGCCATCTGACCGACGATGCCGACGCGGGCGAGGACAAGATGGAGAAGATGGCCGCCAAGGAGGCCCGCTCGATCTGGGACATCGCGCAGCATTACACGCAGGCCTATTGGGCCGACATCAAGGCGCTGAACGTGCGGCAGCCGATGGAATGGTCGATCGCCACCAAATACGTGCCCAAAATGATCGCCTTTGCCGAGAAGATCGCCGCGCAGCACTGCTATGAGCTGGAGAGCGGCCTGTATTTCGACGTGAGCACCGTGGCCGATTACGGCCGCCTGGCTCGCGCCCAGACCGAGGACGGCGAGGGCCGCATCGAGGCGGTGGCCGGCAAGCGCAATGCGGCCGACTTTGCCATCTGGCGCAAGACCCCGGCGGACGAAACGCGCCAGATGGAATGGGATTCGCCCTGGGGTCGCGGCGCGCCGGGCTGGCATCTGGAATGCTCGGTCATGTCGGGCGAGCTGCTGGGCTTTCCCTTCGACATTCACACCGGCGGCATCGACCACCGCGAAATCCACCACCCCAACGAGATTGCGCAGAACCAGGCGTTTTGCGGTTGCGGCGGGCTGGATGTGCCGGCGCACAGCGGCGCGAACGTGTGGATGCACAATAACTTTCTGGTCGAACGCTCTGGAAAGATGAGTAAATCTTCGGGCGAGTTCCTGCGCCTGCAACTGCTGATCGACAAGGGCTATCACCCGCTGGCCTATCGCCTGATGTGCCTGCAGGCGCATTACCGCAGTGAGCTGGAATTCAGCTGGGAGGGCCTTGGCGCGGCGCTGACACGGCTGAAGCGGCTGGTGATGGCGGTGGCGGCCCTGCGCGCGCAGGCCGAGCCTGCCGAGGCGGCCACCCACCCGCGCCTGACCGAAGCGCTGGCCCAGTTCGATGCGGCCATTGCCGAGGACCTGAACACCGCTCAGGCGCTGACCGTGTTCGATACGGTGGTGGCCATGAAGAAGATCGACAAGGGCCAGCAACTGGCCGCCATCGCGGCAATGGATGCGGTGCTGGGGCTGGGGGTGATGACCCTGTCCCGCGCCGATCTGCGCGTGGCGCCCAAGTCGGCCGCGATCACCCCGGACGAGATCGAGGCCATCCTTGTCGAACGCAAGCAGGCCCGCGCAGACAAGGATTTTGCCCGTTCCGACGCCTTGCGCGATGATTTGGCCGCGCGCGGCGTCGAGGTGATGGATGGTGATCCGCTGGGGTGGGACTGGAAGCCGGTGGCCTAGTCCAACCCCGCAGGGTACAGGGCTGGCGCGCTCAGTCGTCGCTCAGCAGCAGCAGTTCGGCATCGAGAACCATATAGGGATGAGGCAGGTTCAGCTGCGTCATCTCGGAAATGGTCGCGTCGGCCACCAGTTGGCCGCGGATCGAGAACTCGTGTTCGGGCAGGGCCGCGACGAAGGCCTCGCCCGCGGCAAGCCCTTCGGTGCCGGCAAAGGACAGGGTGATCGTGTGCCGCGTGCCGGAAAAGGTCACGCTGGCCCAGGGCCTTTCGGCATGCGACATCAGCTCGGCGCAGGGGCCGGCCAGACGCATGACAGCGTGCAGCAGCTGCATCGAGGGATGGCGGCGTACGCGCGGTGCGCAGGGGCCAACCGCAGGCCGGTCGCCGCCGGGCATGCGCTGTCCGAACAGGGGGGCGCTGTCGGCGTGGGTCGAGGTCTGGCAGTGCGAACGCGAATCAAAGCGCATGATCGGCCTCCACGTGGTTCTTGATGAAAGCCTCGATGCGCGCAATCAGCCCCTGGCGAGGCTGACGCCCGTTGCGCAGGTCGCTGACCAGCCGTGGATCGCCTGCCGCAAGGCGGCCAAAGCGGGTCCAGGGCATACCGGTCCGGGCAAGGAATTGTTCAATCTGTCTCAACAGCATGAAGCGCCCCCTCAATAATGATTCGATGTATCTGACCCCTTTTTGTTCTCATGGCATTTCCTAATTGTCTAGGAAATTTCCTATGCTATAGGAATTTTCATGCAAGAAAACGATCCCCGTACAAATTTGCTGCGCTTGGCCACCGAACGCGGGGTCAGTCTTTCGGCGCTGTCTTCATTGATTGGCCGAAATTCGAGCTATCTGCAGCAGTTTGTACGAAAAGGGAGCCCTCGAAAACTTGAGGAAGCCGATCGCGCTACGCTGGCGTCGTTTTTAGGCGTGAGCGAGTCGCTGCTGTCCGGGTATGGGGAGGGTGGGGGTGTGGTGCCGATCGAGATAAAGGAAAAATCCTACACCCGTGGATCTAATTTGCCGCCCCCCCGCGCGTCTGCCGTATGGGTCGATGTGCCCCGGCTCGATATCGACGCCTCGGCAGGGCCGGGCGCGCAACCGGGCGCCGAGGCGGCCTTCGGGGTGCTGCGCTTTTCGGCAGGGTGGCTGCGC
>DATMUT010000527.1:0-7426 GCA_035563755.1 Novosphingobium sp. | reverse complement strand
GAAATGGCGACCCGCCTTGGCCTGCCCTCGGCGCCTGCCGAGGCCGAGGCGCTGGCCGTTGCGCGCGACATTGCCCTTGCCGAAATGACCGGCGCGCGGCTGCACCTGCGCCAGGTGACGACGCAGGCCGCGCTCGATCTGGTGCGCGCGGCACAGTTGCGGGGCGTGAACGTGACGGCGGGTGTCACGCCTGCCCACTTCATGCTGTCCGACAATGCGCTGGCCGATTTCCGCACCTTCTGCCGCTTCTCGCCGCCCCTGCGGCAAGAGGCCGACCGCCATGCCGTGATCGAGGCGATTGGCGATGGCACGATCGGCGTGATCTCGTCGGGCCACGATCCGCGAGGGCCCGAAGACAAGCGCCTGCCCTTTGCCGACGCGGAACCGGGCATGGCCGGCGCCGAAACGCTGCTGCCGCTCACCATGAACCTGGTGCGCGACGGGGTGATCGACATGGCCCGCGCCTTCACGCTGATCGCGGGCAATCCGGCCGCGCTGCTGGGGGTGAATGCGGGCCTGCTGGCTGCCGGCGCCGAGGCCGACATCGCGCTGGTCGATGCCGACAAGCCGTGGGTGGTCAGTTCGGACAAGATGGCCGCGGCCGCAGGCAACACGCCGTTCGACCGCCAGCCCGTGCAGGGCCGCGTGCTGGCGCTGTGGAAGGGCGGCACGCAGGTACACTAAGAGAATGCACGCGAGGGGGCCTGCCCCTCGCGTGCAATCCTTACAGCCCCTTGACCAGCTCCAGCACTTGCGCGGCATGCTCCTGCCGGCAAATCAGCAGGTCGGGCATGTAGGTATCGGCCCGGTTATAGACCAGCGGCGAACCGTCGATACGGCTGCAATGCAGGCCATGCGCCAGCGCCACGGCCACCGGCGCGCAGCTATCCCACTCGTACTGCCCGCCCGAATGCAGGTAGATGTCGGCCTCACCCAGGATGATCGCCATCGCCTTGGCGCCGGCGCTGCCCATTGGCACCAGCTCGGCGCCCAAGGCCTGCGCCACGGCCACCGCCTCGCGCGCCGGGCGCGTGCGGCTGACGACCATGCGCAGCGTTTCGGGCGCAAGCGGCACCTCGCGCGGCTGGTCCGAGCGCAGCACCAGCCCCGCTCCGGGCAGCGCGACGGCGCCCAGCGTGGCCACGCCATCGACCGCAAGGCCGACATGCACCGCCCAGTCGGCCCGCGCCTCACCATATTCGCGCGTGCCATCGACCGGATCGACGATCCAGCAGCGCGATTTGGCCAGACGCTCGGCCGTGTCCTTCGACTCCTCCGAAAGCAGACCATCCTCGCTGCGCTGCTGCAACAGGGCGTGGACAAGGAACTGGTTGGCCGTGGCATCGCCCGCCTTGCCCAGCGCCTTGCCGGTCACAAAACCGCTGTCGCGCACCGTCACCAGCAGCTGGCCGGCCACCTGTGCCAGCCCCGCCGCTAGGTCGCCATCGCTCAAAACCGCTTCGCTCATATGGTCGGCATCCAGTTACCCAGCAGCGCATCAACGATGATCTCGGCCGCATCCTCGGCCGAAATGCGCGTCGTGTCGATGCGGATCTCGGGATTGGCGGGCGCCTCATAGGGGCTGTCGATGCCGGTGAAGTTGCGCAGGGCGCCGCTGCGGGCCTTCTTGTACAGGCCCTTCACGTCGCGCGCCTCGGCCACCTCGAGCGGGGTATCGATGAACACCTCGATGAACTCGCCATCGGGGATCAGGCTGCGCGCCAATTCGCGCTCGGCGCGGAACGGGCTGATGAAGGCGGTGAGCGCGATGAGGCCCGCATCGGTCATCAGGCGCGCCACCTCGGCCACGCGGCGGATGTTCTCGATGCGGTCGGCCTCGGTAAAGCCCAGGTCCTTGTTCAGGCCATGGCGCACATTGTCGCCATCAAGCAGGAAGGTGTGCTTGCCCATGGCGTGCAGCTTCTTCTCGACCAGATTGGCAATGGTCGACTTGCCCGAACCCGAAAGCCCCGTGAACCACAGCACAGCGGGCTTCTGCGTCTTGATTTCGGCGCGGGCATCGCGCGTCACGTCCAGCGCCTGCCAGTGCACGTTCTGCGCGCGGCGCAGCGCGAAATGCAGCATGCCTGCGCCCACCGTGCTGTTCGTGATCTTGTCGATCAGGATGAACCCGCCCAGCGCGCGATTGTCGGCATAGGGTTCGAACACCAGCGCGCGGTCGGTGGCAATCTGCGCCACGCCAATCGCGTTAAGCTCGAGCGTCTTGGCGGCCACATGCTCCATCGTGTTGACGTTGATGGTGTATTTGGGCGCCTGCACCGTGGCCGAAACCATCTGCGTGCCCAGCTTGAGCCAATAGGCGCGGCCCGGAATCAGGGCCTCGTCGCTCATCCACACAAGGGTCGTCTCGAACTGGTCGGCGGCCTCGGGCGGGTTGTCGGCAGCGGCCAGCACGCTCCCGCGCGAGCAGTCGATCTCGTCGGCAAGGCAGATCGTGACCGACTGGCCCGCCACCGCCTGATCCAGATCGCCATCGAGCGTGACGATGCGCGTGACCATGCTGGTCTGCCCGCCCGGAATGACGCGCACGGTGTCGCCCGGCTTGACGTTGCCCGTGGCCACAAGCCCGGCAAAACCACGGAAGTCGAGGTTGGGCCGGTTGACCCACTGCACCGGCAGGCGGAAGGGCTTTGCCAGATCGCGGGTGGTGTCGACCTCGACCGTTTCGAGGTGGTCGACCAGCGTGCGGCCGAAATAGGCCGGCGCCTGATACCACGGCGTGTTGGCCGAAAGCGTGGTGATATTGTCGCCCATGTAGCCCGAAATCGGCAGGGCAACGAAATCCTCAACGCCGATGCTTTGCGCAAAGGCGCGGTAATCGGCCACGATCTGGTCGAAACGGGCCTGATCGTAATCGACCAGATCCATCTTGTTGACCGCCAGCACCAGGTTCTTGATGCCGATGAGATGCGCCAGGAACGTGTGCCGCCGCGTTTGCGTGAGCACGCCCTTGCGCGCGTCGATCAGGATGACGGCAAGGTCAGCCGTGCTGGCGCCGGTCACCATGTTGCGGGTGTACTGCTCGTGGCCGGGGGTGTCGGCCACGATGAACTTGCGCTTCTCGGTGTTAAAGAAGCGGTAGGCAACGTCGATGGTGATGCCCTGCTCGCGCTCGGCGGCCAGGCCATCGACCAGCAGGGCAAAGTCGATGCCCTGCCCCTGCGTGCCCACCTTCTTGCTGTCGGCTTCCAGCGCGGCCAGCTGGTCCTCGAAGATCATCTTGCTGTCATACAGCAGGCGGCCGATCAGCGTCGACTTGCCATCATCCACCGACCCGCAGGTGATGAAGCGCAGCATGGTCTTGTGCTGGTGCGTGTCGAGATAGGCGTCGATATCCTCGGCGATCAGCGAGTCGACGACGTAGACGGGTTCCTGGTTGGCGGTGTTCGACATCTCAGAAATACCCCTGCTGCTTCTTCACTTCCATGCCGGCGCCGCCGGCGTCCTTGTCGATGGCGCGGCCCTGCCGCTCGCTGGTGGTGGTCAGCAGCGTTTCCTGGATCACCTCGGGCAAGGTCTGCGCGGTGCTCTCGACCGCGCCCGTCAGCGGATAGCAGCCCAGCGTGCGGAAGCGGATCGAGCGCATCACCGGCTCCTCGCCGGGGCGCAGCGGGAAACGGTCATCGTCCACCATCAGCAACATGCCGTCACGCTCGACCGTGGGGCGGGGCGCGGCGAAATACAGCGGCACGATGGGGATGTTGTTGAGGTGGATGTACTGCCACACGTCCAGCTCGGTCCAGTTGCTGATCGGGAAGACGCGGATCGACTCGCCCTTGGCCTTGCGGGCGTTGTACAGGTTCCACAGTTCCGGGCGCTGGTTCTTGGGGTCCCAGCCGTGGCTGGCGGTGCGGAAGCTGAAGATGCGCTCTTTCGCGCGGCTCTTTTCCTCGTCGCGGCGGGCGCCGCCAAAGGCTGCGTCAAAACCGTATTTGTCGAGCGCCTGCTTGAGCCCCTCGGTCTTCCACATGTCGGTGTGCAGCGCGCCGTGGTCGAACGGGTTGATGCCGCGCTCTTTCGCCTCGGGGTTCTGGTAGACCAGCAGGTCCATGCCCGACAGCTCGGCCATGCGGTCGCGCAGGGCATACATGTCGCGGAACTTCCACGTGGTGTCGACATGCAGCAGCGGGAACGGCGGCGGCGCGGGATAGAACGCCTTGCGCGCCAGATGCAGCATCACGGCCGAATCCTTGCCCACCGAATAGAGCATCACCGGGTTTTCCGCCTCGGCCACCACCTCGCGGATGATATGGATGCTCTCGGCCTCGAGCCTTTGCAGGTGCGTGAGGGTCGTCGGTTCTGTCGGCATGGATCCGTGATTTCCGTTTCTAATGCAAAGCCATCAAAGGCCACGCCGCGGCCCTGCCCCAAGCCACCCGGCCAGGCAAACAAGTCCTGCTTGCAGGGGGGAAAGCGGCAGGCCGTGCCCGGCCCGGCACGCCACCGTCCTAGCGCGTGGGCAAAGTCGCCGGCGCCGCCACGGCATGCGCGCCATGGGGCGCCTTGGCCGGGGCCGAAGCCTTGAGGTACAACTGCCAGGCCGAAACCGACAGCACCACGCTGAGCAACACGCGCAGCACCGCATCGGGCGAGCGACTGGCGATCAGGCTGCCCGCGACCACGCCCGGCACCGATCCGCACAGCAGGCTGGCCAGCAGCACCAGATTGACATCGCCAATCATCCAGTGCCCCATGCCCGCAACCAGCGCCAGCGGCACCGCATGGGCAATGTCAGACCCCACGATGCGCGCCACCGGCAGGTTGGGATACAGCAGCAGCAGCGCCGTCACGCCAATCGCGCCCGCCCCCACCGAGGTGAGCGACACCGCAAAGCCGATGACCGCCCCCAGCACCACTGTGGGCACCACAGCGCGCTCCTCGGGGCGAATCGGCTCGCGCCGGGCGGCAAAGGCCATGATCCGCCGCTGCAAAAGCACCGTAATGGCCGTGAGCGAGAGCATGACCGCCAGGCCCATCATCATGGTGGCCTGCGCCTTGCCCGACAGCGGCCCGGCCTGCTTGAGCACCCAGAGCGTGACCAGCGCTGCCGGAATGCTGCCCGAGGCCATGCGCCGCACGATCCGCCAGTCCACCGTCTCGCGCCAGCCATGCACGCCCGAGCCAACCGTTTTGGTGGCGGCGGCATACAGCAGGTCGGTGCCAACGGCGGTGGTCGGGTTAATGCCGAACATGAGCACCAGCAGCGGCGTCATCAGCGACCCACCGCCAACGCCCGTCAGGCCCACCAGCAATCCCACCAACAGTCCTGCCACCGCGTGCAGCCAGTCGAAATGCTGGAACAGACCCATCCCTGTCGCGTCCTTTGCCGGCTGCCCCTGCGGGCCTGCCCGTTTTGTTGGCACTGGCCGCGCGGCCCTCTTGCGGGCCACCCGGCGCTTGTTCGACACGCCACAAGAGCATGTCCGGCTCTGCCCTATCGCCGCCGGCCGCCCCATGCGCAAGCCGCAATGGCCCTGGTGCGCGAAGCAAGCCGGCAAAGCGTGGCGTTTGCACCATGCCCGCCTAGATCGCCTGTTAGTCTATGTCCAAGATTGAGTTTTCATGGGGGACAAAGATTTTATTGCCCGCCCGATTTCGCGCCTTTGCCGCCAGCTTTGGGCAGACTGTTACGCAAAGCCCTTTTCGCCGGCGTGGTTGCGATGCTAGGGGTCTGCGGCAAACGGCCTGCGCATGCGCTGCGGGCCGGTGGGCAGCCCGCGGGGCGGGAACCAACGAGCAGATAAGCGATACGCTTTGCGGGCGTTTATCAACGGGCCTGGCATTCAAGACGGAAGTGGTGGAGCGATAGTGGCAAGGCCGGTTTTTTACGATCCCTCGGGCCGGCGGCGGCGCTGGACGCGCCGGGCCATCTTCGCGACGCTGATCGTGCTGGTGCTGTCTGCCGTGGCCTTCGCCTCGACGGTGGTCAGCATTCCCACCCCATCGCCCCTGCCGCTGGGGCTGGAACGGCGCACACCGCTGCGTTTCCGGGCGCAGGTGTCGAACCTGTCGCATTCCTTCACGGCGCTGTTCCGCTCGGCGCCCAAGGCGCGGGCCAACGCCCATGGCGCCCATCCGCTCACGGTGGCCTTCTACACCACCTGGTCGGACGACAGCGCCCCCTCGCTCATCAAGCATATCGACCAGATCGACTGGGTTGCCCCCACTACACTGGCCATCGACAAGACCGGGCGTATCGTGATCCACGAGGATCGCGCGCTGCGGCGCATCCTGCTCAGCAACATCCATCGCCCGCTGGTGATGCCGGTGCTGCAGAATGTCGCGGGCGATGTATTCTCGGGCGCGGCGACGCAGGCGCTGCTGCACAGCCCGCAGCGGCGCAAGGCGCTGATCGCGGGGCTGAGCGACTATCTGGCCAAGACCGGCGATGCCGGCATCATCTTCGACTTCGAGAACCTGAACGCGGGCGACATGGTGCGCTACCGCCAGCTGGTGGCCGAAACCAACGCCGCCTTCGACAAGTCGGGCAAGGTGGTGGCTGTCACCCTGCCGATGGAGGGCGAAGGCTGGTCGCCGCAGCTGTTCGCCAAGGCCGCCGACAAGATCATCCTGATGGCCTATGACGAGCACTGGATGACCGGCAAGCCCGGCCCCATCGCCTCGAACGGCTGGTTTTCGAACAAGGTCGCCTCGGCCATCCGCAGCCTGCCGGCAGACAAGGTCATCATTGCCCTTGGCAGCTATGCCTACGACTGGCGCGAGGGCGGCAGCGACCCGGCAGGCGCTGCCAGCCTGACCATCGAGGAAGCCTGGAGCGTCGCGCATGATTCGAGCGCCATGCCCACCTTCGACAAGGGCAGCGGCAACACCGGCTTCTCCTATCTGGAAAACGGCCAGCGCCATGACGTGTGGATGCTCGATGCGGCGGCCAGCTGGAACCAGATGCGCATGCTCTCGCATCTGGGCGTGGGCAATATCGCCCTGTGGCGCCTCGGCTCCGAGGACCCGGGCTTCTGGCGCTCGCTGGGCGCGTGGCGCACCGGCGGCAACACCACGCCCGACTTCTCGCGCATGGCCGAAAGCGCCAACGTTGACGTCGAGGGCCAGGGCGAGATCCTGCGGGTGACATCGACGCCCACCACGGGCCAGCGCAGCGCCAGTTTCGACACGCGCACCAACATCATCACCGACCTGCGCTATACCGCCCTGCCCTCGCCCTATATCGTGCAGCGCACCGGCGCCCTGCCCAAGAAGGTCGCGCTTACCTTCGACGACGGGCCGGACCCGACCTGGACGCCGCGCATCCTCTCGATCCTCGAGCAGTACCAGGTGCCTGCCGCCTTCTTCATCGTGGGCGAGAACGGGGTGCAGAACCGGCCCCTGCTCGAGCGGATGGTGCGCGATGGCATGGAGATCGGCAACCACTCCTATACCCACCCCAACA
>DATMUT010000526.1:0-5178 GCA_035563755.1 Novosphingobium sp. | reverse complement strand
CAGCGCGGCGCGGGCGGTGGATGTGCCGGCGGCAGCGGCCATTCTGCGCTATTACGCCGGTTGGGCTGTGCGTTTGGCCGGCGAAACCGCGGAACTGGCGCAGCCCGGCGCGATCGGCCTGACCTTGCGCGAGCCGGTTGGGGTGGTCGGTCAGATCATTCCGTGGAACTATCCGCTGATGGGCGCGGTGTTCAAGATCGGGCCGGCGATCGCGGCGGGCTGTGCCTGCGTACTCAAACCGGCCGAGCAGACCTCGCTTTCGGCCTTGCATCTGGCGGGACTCACGAGGGCTTGCGGCATACCGGCCGGTTTCGTCAATGTCGTAACCGGCAGCGGGCCGCAAACCGGCGCCGCGCTGGTGGCGCATCCGGGTGTGGCCAAGATCAGCTTTACCGGCTCGACCGCCACCGGCATCGGCATTGCCGCAGCGGCAACCGGCGCGATGAAGCGGGTGACGGTCGAACTGGGCGGCAAGTCGCCGGTCATCGTCATGCCCGATGCCGATGTCGAGGCTGCCGCTCAGGGCATCGCGCGCAACATTTTCTCGCATGCGGGTCAGACCTGCTCTGCCGGGTCGCGCCTGCTTGTGCATGCCAGCCTGGCCGACAGGCTGACCGCCCGGATCGTCGAGATCGGGCAGTCGCTGCGCATGGGCCCCACCATCGACCCCCAGACAACCATGGGGCCGGTGATCTCGCAGCGGCAGCGCGACCGGATCGAGGCCTATGTGGCCGGGGCCGTGGCGGCGGGCGCGCGGGCGTTGGGGCAAAGGGCGGTGCCCTCGCATGGCTATTACGTCGCCCCGACCGTGCTGACCGATGTGCATCCCGGCATGGCGGCGGTCGACGAGGAGATATTTGGCCCTGTGCTGTGCGTCATGCCTTTCGAAACGCTGGATCTGGATGCCATCGCGGCGCTGGCCAATGCCAGCCATTATGGTCTGGCCGCCTATGTCTGGACGGCCAGCCTGGCCAGCGCACAGGGTCTGGCGCTGCGTCTGAAGGCCGGAACGGTGCGCATCAATGGCGCCGGCGGGGGCGATCTGTCGCTGCCATCGGGCGGGGTGAAGATGTCGGGCTTTGGCCGGGAAGGCGGTCGCGCCGGGGTCGAGGCCTATACCGAGATCAAATCCGTGGCGATGGTGTCGTGATGGCGGCGCCTACGCCCGGCCTTGAGCAGGCATTCACGCTGATCCTCGACCGCGCGCCGCCGGTCGACATCGGCGCCACCGGCAACGGCGGCGCCCGGTCGCATGTGGCGCTGCGCGGGGGCACTTTTGCCTGGCAAGATACTGGCGGGCAAGACGCTGGCGGACAAGGCGTTGGCGGACAGGGCTGGACCGGAGAAGGCACGATCTTGCAGGTCGTGGCTGGTTCAGAAACGCTGATGCGGCGCGCCGATGGGGTCTGCACGGTCGAGGCGCAATATCTGCTGCGCGGCGAAACAGGTGCCTGTCTGCGCCTGTTTGGCACAGGGCATCGTCTCACACAGGGGGATTTTGCCGGTCTGCGCCTGGCCTTGCTGGTCGAGGCGGCCGAGGACGGACCGTTTGCCCCGCTGGCGACCCGCGTTTACCTGGGCGAGCAGGCTGAGGGCGCGCCCGCCATGACCATCTGGAGGATCACCTGAGATGCGGCTGGAATTTGCGCTGGAAATGCAACTGTCGCTGGGGCCCCGGCACCATATCGAAGTGGCGCCCGACCACCGTCGCGGGGCCGTTCTGGTCACCGGAGGGCATTTTGCCGGGCCGGGGCTGGCCGGGCGCATCGTGCCGGGCAGCGGGGGCGACTTTCCCATGGTGCGCGCCGATGGCAGCGGCCGCTTTGAATCGCAATATTTGCTGGAAACCGATGATGGTGCCGTCATCCTGAAACGCAGCACGGGGCTGCGCCATGCGCCGCCCGAGGTGGTAAGGGCCCTGTTGGCCGGCGAGCAGGTCGATCCTGACAGCTATTACATGCGCATGACGCCCCGTTTCGAGGCGCCGGCGGGTCGTTATGACTGGTTGAACCGCAGCCTTTTCGTCGGGGTGGGGCAGCGCAATCCGGCAGGCTCGGTCTTTCGATTCTGGAAAGTGGTATGATGGACACATTTGACTACGTCGTCGTCGGCGCCGGTTCGGCGGGTTGCGTGATGGCGGCAAGGCTGAGCGAAGATCCGGCCCATCGGGTATTGTTGATCGAGGCGGGCGGATCGGACCGGCGCTGGGATGTGAAAGTGCCGCTGGCCGTGTCGCGGCTGTGGCCCAATCCTGACCTGACCTGGGGTTTCCTGTCCGAACCCGAGGCGCAGCTCGACGGACGCCGCCTGCCGGTGGCGCGGGGGCGCATGCTGGGAGGCACCTCTTCGCTCAACGGGATGATGGCCATTCGTGGCCATGCCGCCGATTACGATGGCTGGCGCGATGGTGGGCTGCCCGGCTGGGGGTGGCAGGATGTCCTGCCCTGGTTTCGCCGGATGGAACAGCACTGGCGCGGGGCAGGGCCTCTGCATGGCGGTGACGGGCCTCTCCATGTCGAGCCACATCCGGCGCCCGGCCCCTTGCGCGCCCGCGCAGAGGCGGCGGCGCGGGCCATGGGCTATCCCATCACCGAGGACTTTAACGGCGAGCGAACCGATGGTTTCGGCATGCCGGACTTTACCATTCACAATGGACGGCGCTGGAGCGCGGCCGATGCCTATCTGCGCCCGGTGATGGGGCGCCCCAATCTGAAAGTCGTCACCGGGGCGCTGGTCATGCGCGTATTGATGGCCGAGGGCAGGGCCACAGGCGTTACCTATCGGCTGGGCGATCAGACGCGTCAGGCCCTTGCGCGCACCGAGGTGGTGCTGTGTGGCGGGGCGATCAATTCGCCGCAGTTGCTGATGCTGTCGGGCATCGGTCCGGGCGCGGCGCTGGCCGAGGCAGGCATCGAGACGCTGGTGCACAGCCCGCAGGTCGGCGCCAATCTGCAAGATCACCCCGGCGCGGGGCTGGAGTTCGAGCTACGCCCCGATCTGGCCTTCGACGGCCGCCTGCGACTGGACAGGATGGTGGGCGCTGGCCTGCGCTGGCTGGCGCGTGGCAAAAGCGTGTGGGGCGCGCCGCCGCTGGCCATTTCCGCCAATATCGCCTCGCGGCCCGGCGATAGCCAAGTCGATCTGCATTTCCTGCTGGTCCCGCTGGCCATGGAGGCGCGGTTGTGGTTTCCGGGGGTAGCGCGACCTTTTGGCCCGCGTCTCAGCGCTATGTGGTCGCTGAACTATCCCAAGAGCCGGGGGCGCCTGACGCTGACGTCGGCCGATCCGGCCGCGCATCCGCGCATCGCCTTCAACCTGCTGGATCATCCCGACGATCGCACCGCGATGATCCACGGTTACCGCGAGCTGCGCCGCCTGCTGGCCCAGGCTCCTCTGGCCGAAGTGGTCGGCCCGCAGCGGCGCGGGGTGCCTGCGCCCGAGGATGACGATGCCGTACTGGCCTATATCCGCGCCGGCGCGGCTACCGCTTATCACCCTGCCGGCACCTGCCGCATGGGCGGCGATGAGGATGCCGTGGTCGATGGTGAACTGCGCTTGCGCGGCTTGCGGGGCTTGCGCGTGGTCGATGCATCGGTGTTTCCGCGCTTGCCGGGGGGCAATACCAACCTGCCGGTCATCATGGTGGCCGAACGCGCGGCCGATTTCATCAGGATGTCGTCTCGCGGTTGAAGAAAACGTGCACTCGCTGCCAAGTCCTTGCGCTGCCATGAGCCTATCCCCGTCTGTATAACAACAGATGTGAGGGAGCCTCATGGCAAAGCAGACGGACTGGCGCGGTAGCGTTTCGGTTGCGGTATTGGGCATGGCGGCGGCCATGGCGACGTCGGGTCAGGCCTATGCCCAGGGCCAGCCCCATCAGGAGGCGGCCGATAATCAGGGCCTTCAGGAAATCGTCGTCACCGCGCAATTCAAGAAGCAGAATGTGCAGGATGCGCCGCTGGCCATTACCGCCGTCAATGCGGCCATGATCGAGGCGCGCAACCAGACCGGCGTTGCCTCGCTGGCCCAGCGCGCGCCCGGCGTGCAGTTTTCGGCCGGGGGCGAGGGGGGCGGGGCGCAGACGGCCGCCGTGACGATCCGCGGCATCGGGCAGAACGACTTCCAGTTCCCCAATGATCCGGGCGTCGGCATCTATATCGACGACGTCTATTACGGCATCTCCTTCGCCTCCTCCTTCGATCTGGTCGATCTGGACCGCGTCGAGATATTGCGCGGCCCGCAAGGCACCTTGTCGGGCAAGAATTCGATTGGCGGCTCGATCAAGCTCTACTCGCAGCTGCCCTCAGCAGAACCGAATGCCTATATCGAGGGCACTTACGGCTCGTTCAACCGCGTCCAGATCAAGGCGGCCAGCAATTTCACTCTGGTGCCCGATCAGCTCTATGCCCGCTTCACCGGCATGTCGCGCCATGTCGATGGCTATATGACCCGGCTCGATTATGGCTGCGTGCATGGCACCACCACACCTGGCGGCAGCTTCGCCACGCCGTCCAGTGGCTGCGTGATCGGCACCGAGGGCGGGCAGGACATGTTCGCCTTGCGCGGCGCGCTGCGCTGGCTGCCGGCGCCGGGCATCGAGGACAATCTGATCGTCGATTACGCTCAGGACAATTCCGAGCCATCGCCTGAAAAGCTGCTGATCCTCAACGGTGGCGAGAATTACATCACCGGGCCCAGATCCTATACCAATTACGCCACCTATACCGGCAATGTCGGCACATCGACGCAATACACCGACCCGGCCAAGAGCACGACGCGCAGCTGGGGCATCTCGAACAATCTGAACGTCGAGCTGGGCCATGGCCTGGCCTTGCGCTCGATCACGGCCTATCGCTTCGCCGCGGGTGGATCGGCCTGGGATGGCGATGCGGCGCCGATTACCTCCTCGCAGGAATATGTCACCTTCCGGCACCGCCAGTTCACGCAGGAGCTGCGCCTCTCGGGGCAGGTCGGCAAATGGGCCGACGTGACGGTAGGCGCCTATCTCTACGACGCGCATAGCGGCGATGGCGGGCGTATCGACATTGCCGTGGCCGGGCTGGATTTTGCCGATGACGACATTTTCCGCCAGACCTCGAAATCGGCCTTCGCGCATGTGGTGGTGCATCCGCTGGCTGGCTTCAACATCACCGCCGGCCTGCGCTACACCAGCGAGAA
>DATMUT010000525.1:0-2345 GCA_035563755.1 Novosphingobium sp. | reverse complement strand
CGACACGCCGCCCCGCCGGCCCAGAAAGCCATGCGGCACGCCGGCCAGCACGCCCGCGCGGTTCACCTCGACAGGCAGGTCGAGATTATCCAAGGCTCTTGCTCACCTGCTCGAAGGTGTCTTTCGACAGGCCGGGCGTTGCCAGAATCCGCTCCAGCTGCGCCTTCATCATGGCCGAACGGCCCGGTTCGACCCGGCGCCAGCGGCCCAGCGAGGGCACGAAGCGCGCCGCCGTCTGCGCATTGATGGGGTCGAGCGCGATGATGAGGTCGGCGATGAGGCGATAGCCCTCGCCGCTGGCGGTGTGGAACCCGCCCGGATTGACCGCAAAGGCCATGTAGAGCGCGCGCACCCGGTTGGGGTTGCTCATCGTGAAGTCGCGGTGGGCGGCCAGCGCCTGCACATGGGCCAGCACATCCTTGTGCAGCGAACCGGCCTGCAGCGAGAACCACTTGTCGATGACCAGCGCGTTACCGTCGTAACGGGCGTGGAAATCGGCCAGCTTTTCCTCGCGCAGCGGCGTGTCCAGCCCGCACAGCACCATCAGCGCGCCCTGACGGTCGGTCATGTTGGTGGCCGCGTCATACTGCGCGGCGGCGCGCAGCGCGGCCTGTTCGGGGCGGCCGGCGGCCAGATAGACCAGCGCCTGCGTCTTGACCTTGCGCGCGCCCTTGGCGGCGGCATCGTGGCCAAAGGGCACAGCGCTCGCCCGGTCGTGGAGCGCTGCCAGATCGGCCGCCAGCGTCGCCCCCAGCCAGCCTTTCAGCCCCTCGCGCTCGGCATGGAGGGCGCCGGGGTCGGCCACGGCCATGCGCTCGGCCAGATAGGCGTAGGAGGGCAGGATCATCAGCTCGCCGCGCATCAGGTCATCGAGCGTGGGGTCGGTCACGATGGCCCGCATCGCGCCCAGAATGGCGGCCCGGCCCGTCTCTCGCGCGGCCTCGCCCAGCTGCCCCGAAACGGCGGCCACCAGATGGCCCACGATCAGGCTCTGCAATGCCTCGTAGCGGGCGAAGGGGTCATCGTCATGGGCGGCCAAGAATACGAGATCCGCCTCGCTGGTATCGCTCTCGATGGTGACGGGCGCGGAAAAACCGCGGTTGAGCGAGAGCACCGGCCGCGCGGCAAAGCCGGTGAAGGCAAAGCTGTCCTCGGCCTTGGTCAGCACGACCAGTTGCTCGCCGCCATGCTGGCCGGTCTGCGCGTCGAACAGCGCCACGCGCAGCGGGATCGGCACGGGTTGCTTGTCGGCTTGGCCAGGCGTGGCAGGCACCGTCTGCGTCAGGTGCAGCGTGGCGATGTCGCCCTCATGCGTGAGGCGCGCGGTCACGCGCGGGGTGCCGGCCTGGCTGTACCACAGGCGGAACTGCGCAAGGTCAAGCCCCGCGCCATCCTCGATCGCCTTGACGAAATCCTCGCAAGTGGCGGCCTCGCCGTCGTGGCGGGCAAAATACAGGTCCGTGCCGGCGCGGAAACGCGCAGGGCCGGCCATGGTCCGCATCATGCGGATCACCTCGGCGCCCTTGTTATAGACGGTCGCGGTGTAGAAATTGCTGATTTCCTGATAGGAATCGGGGCGGATCGGATGCGCCAGCGGGCCTGAGTCCTCGGGGAACTGGGCGCTGCGCAAAATCCGCACATCCTCGATCCGCTTGACCGGCTCAGACCCCATGTCGGCGCTGAACAGCTGGTCGCGCAGGACGGTGAAGCCTTCCTTGAGGCTGAGCTGGAACCAGTCGCGGCAGGTGATGCGGTTGCCCGACCAATTGTGGAAATACTCGTGGCCGATCACGCCCTCGACGGCATCGTAATCGCCATCGGTGGCGGTTTCGGGGTCGGCCAGCACATAGCGCGTGTTGAAGACGTTGAGCCCCTTGTTCTCCATCGCGCCCATGTTGAAATCGGACACGGCGACGATGTTGAACAGGTCGAGGTCATATTCGCGGCCGAACGCCTCCTCGTCCCATTTCAGCGAGTTGATCAGGCTGCGCATGGCATGGTCGGTGCGCAGCTCATCGCCGCTGGGCGTATTGGCCCGCACCCAGATGTTGAGCGCCACCTCGCGCCCGCCCATCGTGGTGAAACGGTCGGAATTGGCCACCAGCTGCCCCGCCACCAGCGCAAACAGATAGCTCGGCTTGGGCCAGGGGTCGTGCCATTCGGCCCAGTGCGTGCCATCGCCATCCTCGCCCTGCGCCACCGGGTTGCCGTTCGAGAGCAGGACCGGGAAGGCCGCCTTGTCGCCGCGCATGCGCACGCGATAGACGCTGAGCACATCGGGGCGGTCGGCAAAGAAGGTGATGCGGCGGAAGCCCTCGGCCTCGCACTGGGTGCACAGCATGCCG
>DATMUT010000524.1:0-2370 GCA_035563755.1 Novosphingobium sp. | reverse complement strand
CCCGCCCCACCTGACCGGGGGGCAGCGGGCGGGCGGCCTCCGACGGGCCGGCTGGGCGCAATGTTCCATCCGGCCTGTGCCGCAATGCGGCATTTCATCGCAAATCTTGTTCCTTTGATCGCGTTAACAGCCGTTTACCAGATTTCGACACTGGAATATTGATGGCTACGGCACGATCTGGGCAACACCGCACACTCCGAGTCCCCCACATGTCCTTCATCAAGTCCGCCCTGTTCCGCTCCTTCACCATCGGTTTCGTGATTGGTGGTGTGGGCGTTTGCCTTGCCCTCGGCATCAGCGAAGGCAAGATCGGCACGATGGTTCCCCAGGCCATCGCGGCCACGATGCGCTGAGCCGATGCGCGCTTTCGCCCCGATCTGGCTGTTGCTGGGCGGGGTGATGGGCGCGGCTCTGCCCTTGCCGGCCGCCGCCATCGCGGCGCAGGCCGACATCGACGTTCCCCCAGCCGCCAGCCCCGCGCAGGAAGCGCCAGGGCCGCGTCAGGCCATCTTTGCCGGCGGGTGCTTCTGGGGCGTGGAGGCGGTGTTTTCGCACGTAAAGGGCGTGAGCAGCGCGGTTTCGGGCTATCACGGCGGCAATTCGGCCAACGCCAATTACGATGCGGTATCGGCCGGCGGCACCGACCATGCCGAAAGCGTGCGCGTGACCTATGACCCGGCGGTGGTGCGCTATGACCAGCTGCTCCAGATCTTCTTCTCGGTCATTGTCGACCCCACGCAGCGCGACCGGCAGGGGCCGGATGTGGGCCACCAGTACCGCAGCGCCCTCGTGCCGCTAAGCCCCGAGCAGAAGCGCGTGGGGCAGGCCTATCTGGCGCAGCTGGGCGCCGCGCACGTCTGGCCGCGCCCCATCGCCACCCGCATCGAGACCTATCGCGGCTTCTTCCCGGCCGAGGCCTATCATCAGGACTTCATGGCGAAGAACCCGCGCCATCCCTATATCCTCTTTTGGGACGTGCCCAAGGTGGCCGCGCTGCAACGGCTGTTCCCGGCATTGTACAAGGCGGATTTCACCCGCCAGTGAAAGGCGGTATGGGCGGGCCATGAGTGGGCACAAACATCACGAACATTCCGGCCTCGGGCTGGTGCATGCCGCGCGCGCCGCGCTCGAGGCGGCAGGCGAGCAGTGGACCGAGATGCGCTCGGACGTGTACGACGCGCTGGCAGGGCAGGAACGCCCGGCATCGGCCTATGACATTGCCGAGGCGGTGTCGCGCCTGCGCAGCAAACGGGTGGCGGCCAACAGCGTCTATCGCATCCTCGACCTGTTCGTGCGCACCAACCTGGCCCGCCGGGTCGAAAGCGCCAACGCCTATATTGCCAACCCGCATCCGGGCTGCCGGCACGACTGCATTTTCCTGATCTGTGATGGCTGCGGCAAGGCGGTGCACATCGATGACGACCGCCTGACCGGCGCGCTGGTCGAGGCGGCGCGGGGCGCGGGCTTTGCCGATGTGCGCCCGGTGGTCGAACTGCGCGGCATGTGCGCGGCTTGCACGGCGGGGGCGGAATAGGGGTTAATGCGAGGGGCAGTGCCCCTCGCGCTCCCGTTAATCGGCGTGTGCCTGCCTGTGTGGTGCCTGCCACGAAGCGGATAAAGCCTGCGGTGCTTTGGCGCTGCGCCGGGCGCCAGTGAATGGGAGCGCGAGGGACGAGTCCCTCGCATAAACCTGCTCCCTTCAGTTCACCCCATGCATCAGCCGCCGCAGCGGCACGCCCACCAGCAGCAGCACCACGCCCACGCCCATCGCGCCCAGGCCGATCTGCGTGAACACATGCACATAGGTGTCCAGGCTCAGCTTCAGGTTGGTCACCTGCCCGCCAACGGTGGCCACGGTTGCCACCTGCGCCACAATGCCGGCCACATATTGCGCCACCGAGATCGAGAGGAACCACACCCCCATCATCAGCCCGACGATGCGCGGGATCGACAGTTTGGTGATCATCGAGAGGCCGACCGGCGAGATGCACAGTTCGGCGATGGAGTGGATGACGTAAAGCCCCGCCAGCCACCACAGGCCCACGCGATAGTCGGCCCCGGCAAAGCTTGCGCCCAGCACCAGCAGCAGAAATCCCGCGCCCACGCCCACCAGCGCCAGCCCGAACTTGACCGGGATCGAGGGCTCGCGCCCTCGCCTGCCCAGCCAGCCCCACAGCGCGCTCATGACCGGCGCCAGCAGCACCACCGCCACGGGGTTGAAGTTCTGCGTCTGCGGGGCCGAGAGCTCGAACAGGCCGAACACCGACCGGTCGGTGTTGCGGTCGGCAAACAGGGTAAGCGAGGAGCCGGCCTGCTCGAACAGGCTCCAGAACACGGTGTTGAAGGTGATGAGCACCATGGCCGCCAGCA
>DATMUT010000523.1:0-4522 GCA_035563755.1 Novosphingobium sp. | reverse complement strand
CCCGCCAGCAGCGTCAAAACGGCCACTGTGGCCACCCTGCAAGGGCAAAAGCATAACGCGCCCTTCCGCAAAGCACCCTGCTGGCCAAGGCGCGCGGGGCATGGCATATTCGGTCCCCTAAAAAACAGAACCGGAGAGCTGCCATGACGATTGCACGTCTTATCGAAGGCCGTTCCACTCATATCGAAAGCTGCGGGATGAACACGCTCGTCAGCGACGCCATCGACATATTGGCCACCAAGCGCATCGGCGCCATGCCCGTGATGGACGGAAGCGCCATTGCCGGCATCTTTTCCGAACGCGACCTGGTCTTGCGCATCAACGAATTCGGGCCATCAATGCTCGACATGCCGGTGGGCCGGGTGATGACCTCGCCGGCCATCACGGTCGAACCGGCAACAGCCGTGCTTGACGCGCTGGCGCTGATGACGCGGCGGCGCATCCGCCACCTGCCGGTGCTCTCGGGCGGGCGGATGGTGGCCTTCGTCTCGATCGGCGATCTGGTGAAATACCGCATCGACCGCATCCAGCACGAAGCCGATGCCATGCGCGAATATATCCAGACCGCCTGACCCCCCAAACGGGGGCCGGAAACGAGAATGGGGGGCCGCCTTGCGGGCAGGGCGGCCCATGCCTACATTGGGGGCATGAGCACGCCCCCTCTCGCCACCTCGCAAGATACGACGCCCAGCGTCACCCTGAGCCCCAGCGCTGCTGCCCGCGTGGCCTTCATCGCGCAAAAGCAGGGCAAGCCGGCCGCCCTGCGCCTGTCGGTCGAAGGGGGGGGCTGCTCGGGCTTCCAGTACCGCTATGGCCTGGCCGAGAGCATCGAGGGCGACGATACCGTGACCGAAACCGACGGCGTGAAGCTGGTGGTCGATGCGGTCAGCCTCGATCTGGTGGCGGGCTGCGTGGTCGATTACGTCGAATCGCTGGGCGGCGCGGCGTTCAAGGTCGAGAACCCCAATGCGGTGGCCGGATGCGGCTGCGGGTCGTCCTTCTCGGTTTGAGGACGATTGCGGGGTTAATGCGAGGGGCTCGCCCCTCGTGCTCCCGGTCATGTTTGCGTTGTGCCACGCGTTCGTCGGTGCGCTGGCCCGCGAAGCGGCTTCCCATTCCAGCCTCTGGCGGTAGAGAGGGTGGCGCGTGGTCGCCACAGGCACGCCCTTCGCGTCGGGAGACGTAACGGGGGTGCAGGGGGGCTATGCTCCCCTGCGTTCTGCCTTTCAAACCTTCAGGAACCCTTCCATGAAAATCGCCAGCTTCAACATCAACGGCATCAAGGCGCGCCTGCCGCGGCTGCTGGAATGGCTGGAGGAGACGCGCCCCACCGTCGCCTGCCTGCAGGAGATCAAGACGCAGGACGAGGGCTTCCCGATCGAGGAATTCGAGAAGATTGGCTATCAGGCGATCTGGCACGGGCAGAAGGGCTTTAACGGCGTGGCGATCCTGGCCGATGGCGAAAAGCCCGTCGAGATCCAGCGCGGCCTGGCCGGCGAGCCCGAGGACGAGCATTCGCGCTATATCGAGGCCGAGGTGAGGGGGGTGCGCATCGCCGGCATCTATCTGCCCAATGGCAACCCGCAGCCCGGCCCGAAATTCGATTACAAGCTGCGCTGGATGGAACGGCTGCGCGCCCGCATGGCGCAGATCCGCGCCGAGGAAGTGCCCGCCATCGTCACTGGCGACTTCAACGTCATCCCGACCGATGCCGACATCTGGGCGCCGACCGCCATGGCCGATGACGCGCTGATGCAGCCGCAATCACGCGATGCCTATTTCCGCCTGCTGGGCGATGGCTGGACCGATGCGATTGCCACGCACTACCCCAATGGCGGTGTGTGGACCTATTGGGACTATCAGGCCGGCGCCTGGCAGCGCGATCACGGCTTCCGCATCGACCACGCGCTGCTCTCGCCCGAGCTGGCCGACCGGCTGGTAGCCTGCGGCGTCGACAAGCCCCATCGCGGCCGCGAAAAGGCCAGCGATCACGCGCCAATCTGGGTGGAATTGCGCGACTGACAAACACGCCTGTTATCGGGAGAGCGAGGGCCACTGGCCCTCGCCTCAATCCCTTACATCAACGGTAAAACACATTCCCGTCGACCATGGCCACGCGGGTGCGGTTCCAGTGCGGGTGAATGCGCGCCGAGTGGAAATACAGCGCCCCATCGGCCAGCGGGTGCCAGCGGCCGCGATGCGCGATCTGCGCAATGGCCACAGCATTGTGCCAGCTCTTCGACCCGGTATCGATCGAGGGGAAGCTGTGCCCGCGAGCAAAGCTGAACTGGCCCTGCTGGAACACCACGCCGCAGTAATTCTCGGGGAAACGGCCCGACTTCGTGCGCGAGACGATAACCTGGCCCACGGCCAGCTGCCCCTCGAACGAGGAATGGCGCGCTTCGAGATAGATAGCGCCGGCCAGGCAATTCAGATCCTTCGAGAGCTGCTCGACCTGGGGCTGAACGGCAACCAGCTGGGCCAGCGAAGCAGTGCTGGGCAACGAGGCGGTGATGGCAGAGCCATCGGCATCGGCATCGTCCTGCCGGGCGGCGCTGGCGGCGCCGTGATCCAGCGAGGCAAAGCCTGCCTTGGAATCGTTGGGTTCGGATTTCGCCGGCGCTGGGGCGGCCCCCTGCGCGCTGTGATCTTGCGCGATCTGATCCTGTGCGGCGGCGCCAGACCCGGTGGCGCTGAAAATCAGGATCAATACAGATGCGGCCATGCTCAGTATGCCCGCGCCTTTGACAGTCTTGCTCATCAAACCATTTTCATGGGCGGTGAGCACCAGGCACAGGTCTGGACGTTCCCTGTCGGACATACATCCGGCAAGGGCCGCCGAAAAACCTGTCGGTTGCCCCCCGTCTGCGTGCTTGCCAACCGGCCATTGTGGCCGACCAACCGCCTGCGCAATTTCGGAAGGCTGCCCTTTGTCGGTTTGGGTTCCCGCTGTCAATCAGGATCGGGGCGGAATCCCGATGAAGCGTTCAGCGCCCGCGATGTCCAGTTCGACCACCCACAAGTCGCTGTCCTGACTCCGGCGCCGGGCGATCCAGGCGTCAAAATCCTCGGAATTCTGCGAATCGGCGCGCTTGGCACAGTGCCATTGGCGGGTGCCATCCATGCTCGGCATCCGTTCGTAGGCCGCAGGGTCTCGGCCATTTTCCATAAGAATCAGCAGGATCGCGCCGGCATCGGGTTCCCCCTTGGCCAGCACCATGGCAAAGCCGCCCTCGCCATTCACCCGCCGGACCAAGGCCGAAACCTCGAGCGCGGTTGGCAGCCTGTCGCTCATCCGGCGGCGTCGCCACGCAGCGCTTCGGCATAGCCAGCCAGCCCCGACAGCGCGATGTGCGAGCGCATGAAGGTGCCCGTGCCGCGCCCGACCTCCTCGCCCTCTTCATCCACCAGCCGCGCCTCGGCCACCAGCACGCGCCGCCGCCCGCTCACCCAGCGCCCCTCGGCCACCAGCACACCGCCGCGCACCGGGCGCGAAAAATGCAGGTTGAACGCCGTGGTCAACAAAAAGCGATCGGTCACCAGCGTATTGGCCGCATAAAACGCCGCATCGTCGAGCATCTTGAAATAGGCTGTGCCGTGCAGCGCGCCGGCGGCATGAAAAGCACGCGGTTCCACGTGGAACGTTATGCGCGACACACCCTCGGCCGGAATGTCGAGGCGCGAGGTGAACAGCTGGTTGATCGGCGCCGAGGCATACAGGCTTTCGAGCGCGCGCCAGTGCGTGGCGGCGCCGCTGGCCGCCTCAGGCGGCGTCGCGGTCGATGACATTCGAGATCAGCCCATAAAGCGCCTCATCGCTCGGCGCCTGGCTCAACGCCTCGTGCATGCGATCGTCGCGCATCATCCGCGAGATCGACGCCAGCGCGTGCAGATGCGCCACCCCCGCCGCCTCGGGCGAGAGCAGGCCGAACACGATATCGACCGGCATGTCGTCGGCCGCCTCGAAGGCCACCGGCGTTTCCAGCCGCAAGAAGGCCGCCACCGGGCGCACCACCTCGGCCATGCGGGCGTGCGGAATGGCAACCCCGCGGCCAAAGCCGGTGCTGCCCAGCCGCTCGCGCTCGTTCAGGCGCTCGGCCACGGTCGCCGGGTCCAGATCATAGACTTGGGCAAAGCGGGCAGACAGTGCCTCGAGCACGGCCGCCTTGGTATCGGCCTTGATGGTGCCAACGGCTTCGGGAAGGAGCGTGAACAGCGCAGTCATCGCCAAATTAATTCGCCTTGTTCGGCCTCGTCATGGCTTGCCGGCATGAAAGCCGCCCCCGGGCCGCCCGCGCTATCTGTCAAGTTGCGCAAATATGCAAGGGGGCGCAGACCGTGAAAATCCGCAAATACCCCCGTGCAACCACGTAAATTTGCGGATGGCCAGCCACTTTGGCCGGCCATCGCGCCATATCCGCTCAGGACGGTTCGACCCAGCCGATCGAGCCATCGCCGCGGCGATAGACCATGTTGTGCTTGCCCGTGCCGGCGTTCTTGAACAGCAGCGCGTTGGTGTTGC
>DATMUT010000522.1:0-3189 GCA_035563755.1 Novosphingobium sp. | reverse complement strand
CCAGATGCGGCTCGCCCGCGCAAAGCGTTTCGACCAGCGCCCACAAGCCGCGCGCATCGGCGGGCGATGCCTCCCAGCCGGGCAAGAAGGCGCCGCAATCGGCAAAGGCCAGCGACTGCCCCAGATCAAAGCCGATCAGTGTATTTTCCGGTGCGTCCTCGACCAGCCAGTCCAGCACCTCGGAGCGCGACCAGATGTGGCCGGGGCGGACGAGGCGTGGCGCCTGATCGCCACCTGCGCAGATGGCAACGGCAATGCCCTTGTGCCGCTCGCCCGCGGCGCCCGACCAGTCGACAGCGGCGAAATGGGTGAAATGCATGGCCTAGTCCTGCGCGGCGCGCTCCTTGCGCCGGCGCTCCCACCACTCCAGCCGTTTCAGCACCTCGCGCTCGAAGCCGCGCTCGACCGGGCGGTAGAAGGTTTGCGCGCCCATCTCCTCTGGCCAGTAATCCGCGCCCGAGAAGCCATCCTCGGCGTCGTGGTCATAGGCATAGCCCTTGCCATAGCCGATGTCCTTCATCAGCTTGGTGGGGGCGTTCAGGATGTGCGGCGGCGGATTGAGCGAGCCTGTCGCCCGGGCCGAGGCAAAAGCCTCCTTCATGGCTGCATAGGCCGCGTTCGACTTGGGCGCGGTGGCGCAATAGAGGCAGGCCTGCACGATCGCCAGCTCGCCCTCGGGGCTGCCCAGGAAGTCATAGGCGTCCTTGGCGGCCAGGCATTGGATCAACGCCTGCGGGTCGGCCAGGCCAATGTCCTCGCTGGCAAAGCGCACCAGGCGGCGCAGCACATAGAGCGGTTCCTCGCCCGCCGTCAGCATGCGCGCCATGTAGTAAAGCGCCGCCTGCGGATCGGACCCACGCAGCGATTTGTGCAGCGCCGAGATGAGGTTGTAATGCCCGTCGCGGTCCTTGTCATACACTGCCACGCGGCGCTGCAGGAACTGGCCCAGCTCGGCCGGGCCCAGCGGCGCGTGAATGCTGGCGGCATACAGCGTCTCGACCTGATTGAGCAAAAACCGCCCATCGCCATCGGCCGAGGCCACCAGCGCCTCGCGGGTCTCGCGCGTCAGGGGCAGGGGCACGCCCTCGGCCTCTTCGGCGCGGGCCATCAGCGTTGCCAGCGCATCGGCCGACAGGCGGTGCAGGATGAGCACCTGCGCCCGCGAGAGCAGCGCCGCATTGAGCGCAAACGAGGGGTTCTCGGTCGTCGCGCCCACCAGCGTGACCGTGCCCTTTTCCACATAGGGCAGGAAGCCGTCCTGTTGCGCGCGGTTGAAACGGTGGATCTCGTCGACGAACAGCAGCGTGCGCCGCCCGCTCAGCGCCAGCGCGCCCTCGGCCTCGGCAAAGGCCTTCTTCAGGTCCGCCACGCCCGAGAACACCGCGCTGATCTGCGCGTAACGCATGCCAACGCTGGCGGCCAGCAGGCGGGCGATGCTGGTCTTGCCGGTGCCCGGCGGCCCCCACAGGATCATGCTCGACAGGCGCCCGGCGGCCACCATCCGGCCAATTGCGCCTTCGGGGCCGGTCAGATGCTCCTGCCCGATCACCTCGCCCAGGTTGGCAGGGCGCAGCCTTTCGGCCAGTGGCACCGAGCCCGGCGGCGGCGGTGGCGGCGGTGGTGGCGGGTCTGGGGCAAACAGGTCGACCATGCGGTTGTCCTATCGCCCCGTCGTTTTGATACAAGGGCTCAATTGCACTGTGGTCTAGGTAGGTTTACGCGGAGCGAAGACACACGGGAATCGGGGATGGTTCGGATTTTCGCCTTCTTGAGGCGGCCTATGCATCATCGGCGCGGTGGCGCAGCCTTGGGGCAAGGGGCCAATGGCGCGGTTGCGGACGCGGAACGGGCTGCGCCTGCTTCTCCCATGTTGCTCAGGGTGGGGCTGGCGGGGCTGGGGTTCAATCTGCTGCATGGGCTGGATGTGCAATTGACCGTGATCTCGCCTGGCCTGGCCAGGTGGCTCGGCATGGTGCTGCGGCATTTGCCCGGCATGTGGCCCTGGATACAGGCCATGCCGGTCTGGGTGCGCTGGCTTTGGGTGGTTGGCGCGTGGTCGGCGGTGCTTGGCTCGGTGCTGATGCTGCTGATGGCGCAGTGGTGGTACACGCGCGACCAGTTCTGGAACGGGAGCCTGCGCTAGCGGCCGGCTCCCTTTGGCCCCCTTTGCCAATGGCCTAGCGCTGGCGGGCTTTCTGCCGGATCAGGCGCAGATAGGTGTCGGCCACGGCCTGGTTGATGCGGTCCCAGCTGAAATCGCGGCTGCGCAATTCGCCTGCCGCGCCGTGCCGGGCGCGCAGGGCCTCATCCTCGACATAGGCCTTGAGGGCGCCGGCAAAGGCGCTGATCGCACCCGGTCGGATCAGCCGGCCCGAGACATGATCCTCGACCAGGCTCTCGCTGCCGGTGGCTTCGGCGGCTACCACCGGCAGGCCGCAGGCCATCGCCTCGAGCGTGACATTGCCGAAAGTCTCGGTGATCGAGGGGTTGAACAAGACGTCCATGCAGGCCACCGCCCGGCCCAGATCGGCCCCGCCCTGAAAGCCGGCAAAGGCGGCATCGGGCAGGCGCGCCTCGAACCATTCGCGGGCCGGGCCTTCGCCAATCACCATCACCTTGTGGCGCACGCCGCGCGCCTTCAGCTCGTCGATCGTGTCGGCAAACACGTCGAGGCCCTTTTCCATGACCAGACGGCCCAGGAAGCCGACCACCACCTCATCATCGGCAATGCCCAGCGAGCGGCGCCAGGCCATGTCGCGCTTGCTCACGTCGAAGATGGCACGATCAACCCCGCGCGACCACAGCGAGATGTCATAGTTCATCCGCTGTTCGCGCAGCACCTGCGCCATCGATTCCGAAGGCGCCACCAGCCCGTCGCAGCGGCGATAGAAGCGGCGCAGGATGGCCGTGATCGCCGGCTCGATCCAGGCCAGGTTGTAATAGCGGAAATAGGTGTCGAAGCGCGTGTGCACGCTGGCCAGCACCGGCAGGCCGCGCCGGCGCGCCCAGGTCACGGCGCGATGCGCGGTGATGTCGGGCGAGGAGACATGCACGACGTTTGGCGCGAATTCGGCCAGATCGCGCCGCACCCGCGCCGGCAGTCCGCAGGGAATGCGGTATTCGGCCCGGCTGGGCACGGCAAAGCTGGGCACGTTGACGAGGTCGCCCGTGGCCGGAAAAGCGGGGTTT
>DATMUT010000521.1:0-2019 GCA_035563755.1 Novosphingobium sp. | reverse complement strand
TTGTCCTTCTCCACCACGAACGCCTTGACCTGACCGTCTTCCGTGTCACGGGCAAAGACCACGATCACGTCGCACCACACGGCATTGCCTGGCCAGCGTTTACGGCCGTTGATCACCCACTCGTTGCCGTCCCGCCGGGCGGTGGCCTCGAGGATAACCGCGTCGGACCCGTGATCGGGCTCGGTGAGCGCGAACGCCCCGATCTTCTCCAGCCTGGCCATCGGCGGCAGCCAGCGCTGCTTCTGCTCATCTGAGCCCAGCAGGTAGATCGACTGCATCGCCAGCCCCACGTGCACGCCAAAGAACGTCCCGATGCTGCCGTCCACACGGCTGAGCTCGTACGTCAGCAACCCCGAGCCGACGGCCGACATCGGCGTCGTGCCGTACCCCGCCATGGTGTCGCCGACGAGGTTCAGCCCGGCGAGCTTGGGCACCAGCTCGAACGGGAACTCGCCCCGCTCCCAGTACGGGTTGACGACCGGCAGGATCTCGGCTTCGGCGAACTTCCGCACCTTGTACAGCAGCCCGAGCTCATCGTCGGTCAGCTGGTCCTTCATCAAGAAGTAATCGGTCTCCCGGGCGAGCCCGATGTCCTGCGCCAGCGCGGTGGTTGTTGTCGTCATGGCCAATCCCTCCTGTTCGAGCCAATCCACGGAAACGTAACGCGGCCGGATCGCCTTGTCGAGGTGCTGCGCGACAACGACCGGGGCTGACCGGAGTCATCCGGCACATGCGGTCCTTTCGTCCGGCCGTTGTGCCTATGTCGTCGCGCCGGCCGACGGGACCTCAGTCACTCCTCGCGGGCCAAGGTGGTGCGCACGGCGCTTGCGGCTTCGCTTTCTGATTCATAGATGTGCGGCGCGACGCCACGTGATTCGAGCGCGTCGCCGAGTTTGGCGCGCATGAACGCGCTGGTGGTGAACCGGGTGACGCCGTGGAAGTAGGTGTCGCCCATTTCCTGCACGCCGTCGAGGTAGGCGTCTTCCAGGTCGCTGTCGAGTTCGAAGCCGTCATAGTTGACCACGGCGTAGACCTTGTGGCCGAGCGGCTCGCAGATCTCCCTGATCTTCGCTATGACATCCTCGATCACCTTCATCGACTTTATCTGGAGATCCTCGAAGTTCAGGTACAGGATGTTGCGCTCCTGGTCGTAGTCGAACCGCGCGTCCAGGGGCAGCCGCAGCATGTCCTCCCGGAGGCCCATCGGGTCGGACCGGAAGATACGGCGGTCCATCTCACGCGGCTTGTGCACGATCGGCTTGAACGCCATCTTGGCCAGGATGTCACGGTCGATGTCGATGCCGGGAGCGATCTCGGTCAGCTCCAGGCCCTCGGTGGTGAGCCGGAATACGCACCGCTCGGTGATGTAGATGACGTCCTTTCCCTGCTGCGCGGCGTGCGGCCCGGAGAATGTCCGGTGCCCCACCTCCTCGACGAACTTCTGGTACTGTCCGTCGCGCTCGATCAGCAGCTTGCCCTCGACGACGGACAGCTCGAGATCGCCCGCGGTGAAGGTGCCGAGGAACAATACCTTCTGCGCGTTCTGGCTGATGTCGATGAAGCCGCCCGCGCCAGCCATCCGCGGGCCGAACCTCGATACGTTGATGTTGCCTTGCCTGTCGGCTTGGGCCAGCCCGAGGAACGTCGCGTCGAGACCGCCGCCGTCGTAGAAGTCGAACTGATAGGGCATATCGATGACCGCCTGCGGATTGGTGGCCGCGCCGAACGCGGCACCGCCGGCCGGGATGCCGCCGATGACGCCGGGCTCGGCGGTCAGCGTCATCAGGTCGGCGATCTTCTCCTCGGCGGCTACCGAGGCGACCCCTTCGGGGATGCCGACGCCGAGGTTCACCACGCTGTTCGCCCGCAGCTCCATGGCGGCGCGCCGGGCGATGATCTTGCGATCGCTCAGCGGTATCGGCGCGAGCGATGTCAGCGGGACCCGCACCTCGGCCGCGAAGGCCGGGTTGTAGGGGCTGGCCCAGGTCTGCACGTGGTTTCCGGGGTCCGTCACCACGA
>DATMUT010000520.1:0-4254 GCA_035563755.1 Novosphingobium sp. | reverse complement strand
ACAGCGAGGCCGATTTCACGCTGATCGTCGATTATGCCCGCCAGCTTGGCCGGCGCGATCTGGCGGTCATCGCCGGGCAGGCGGCGGAGGCGGGCGGTTTTGCCAATGGCCAGACCTTCCGCGAACCGGCCTTTCCGCTGATCCCGACGCCTGTCGGCGCCAACTGGACCGTGGTGCACGCCATTGCCCGGCAGGAAAGCCAGTTCAGCCAGAACGCGCAAAGCCGCACCGGCGCCCTTGGCCTGATGCAGCTGATGCCGGCCACCGCCGCCGACCAGTCGCGCAAGCTGGGGCTGCCTTACTCGCCCGGCGGGCTGACGGCCGACCCGCTGTACAACATGACCGTGGGCGACGCCTATTTCCAGCGCCTGCTCACCAGCTTTGACGGATCGTATCCGCTGGCGATCGCGGCCTATAATGCGGGGCCCGGCAATGTGCGCAAATGGCTGGCGGCCAATGGCGACCCGCGCACCGGCGCTGTCGAATGGGTGGAGTGGATCGAGCGCATCCCCTATTCCGAAACGCGCAACTACGTGGCGCATGTGATGGAAAACATGGTGACCTACGAGGCCATGCACCCCGAGCGCGCGCAGTGGCACGGCCCCGACGCGATGAGCCACTATCTGGGCAAGCAGACACCGGGCTGATCGCGGGCCGGGCGCGCCTGTGCGCAACCGGCGCGGGGTGCTTCCCTGTTGCCCCGCCCTGCCCTAGAAGGCGCGCATGAGTGACGCCTCGATTGCATCGAAACCCGAAGGTCCGCCCATTACGCCGGCCGGCATGGCGGCGCTGCGCGCGCGCTACGACCATCTGCTGAGCACCGAAAGGCCGCAGATTGTCGAGATCGTCAGCTGGGCGGCGGGCAATGGCGACCGCAGCGAGAATGGCGACTATCTGTACGGCCGCAAGCGCATGCGCGAAATCGACCGCGAGCTGGCGCATCTGGCCCGGCGCATGAAGAAACTGCGCGTGGTCGATCCGGCGCGGCAGGCCGACCGGGCGCGCGTGCTGTTTGGCGCCACCGTGACCATTGCCGACGAGGATGACAACCACCGCGAACTGACGCTGGTGGGCGATGACGAGCAGGATGCGCGCGCGGGGCTGATCGGCTGGTCGGCGCCCATTGCGCGGGCGCTGCGGGGCGCGCGGGTGGGCGACCTGCGCGTTGTCCACCTGCCCGCCGGCCAGAAGGAATGGGAGGTGATGCAGGTCACCTATCCCGATCCGGCATAGGCGCGCGCAAATGGACCGCTGGTTGCCGCTGATCCTGACTGTTGGCCTGTCGATGGCCGCCCTGCGCGCGGTGGTGGCCGGGCGCCGCCAGGCCGCCGGGCGCCCCTTTGCCGACGGGCTGCTCTACTGGGGCTTCCTCGCGCTGGTGCTGCCGCTGGCGGGCTGGTTCGTCTGGCAGGCGCTCATCCGCTAACGCCTTTGGCCCAAAATGAAACGGCCGGGCGTTTCCACCCGGCCGCTCCTCACGCGATGCTGGCGCGCTTAGTGCATCCGCAGCATCACGCCAAAGGTGCGCGGGTCGTTGTACACGCCCGCCATGTAGTTCTCGATCACGCCGATCAGGTTGCGCTTGTCGGTGATGTTGCGCACGTAACCGGCGATCTCGTAGTGGCCGGTGTCGAAACCGATCTTGAGGCCACCCTCGTAATTGCCGTTAGAGGTGAACTCGACGGTCTTGTAAGGCACCAGGCTGGTGTAGCCCTGCCAGTTCCAGTCGGTCGAGATATAGGCCACGCCGCCCTTGACCGGCAGGTCATAGCGGGCGCCAAAATTCACGTTCCATTTCGGCGCGTTAGGCAGCGGGTTGCCGTTGATCTGCGCGTAATAGGCCGTGCTGGTGCCGGTGCCCTTGGTGTAATAGGGGTTGAGCACGGTGCACACCATCACGCCGTTCAGACCGCAGGTCTGGGCATAGACGTTGGGGTCCTTGATCTCGGTGTGCAGCAGCGAGAGGCCCGCGTTCAGCTTCAGGCGCGAGGTCGGGTGATAGTCGGCATCGGCCTCGAGGCCATAGCCGATCGCCCGGTCGGCGTTGAACAGCACGCCATTGCCGTTGCTGTCGTTGCCGTTGAGCTGAATGTTCTTCACCGTGTAGTGGAACACATCGATGTTGAAGTGCAGCTTGTTGTCGAGCCAGGTATTCTTCAGGCCCATTTCCTCGGACAGGTTGCTTTCCGACCCGGCCTGCGCGCCGGCAGCGCCGATGTTGCTGTTGAACACGGCCGAGCGGCCCTGAATAGTGGGCCCGCGGAAGCCGCGCGCGATGCGGGCATACCAGTTGGTGTGGTTGCTCGCCTTGAACAGCAGGCTCACGTCCCAGCTGGGCTGGGTGTCGGCCAGGCGCACATAGTTCGCGCCGAAATAGGCCTGCGCGCCAGCGGCGGTATAGGTCGGCTTGACGATGGCGGTCTGCTTGGAGTCGAAGCTCTCGCGCACGCCGCCCGTCAGCGTCAGCTGGTCGTTGATGGCATAGGAGGCCTGGCCGAAGATGCCCCAGCTGACGTTGATGTTGTGCAGCAGCACCCACTGGTTGGGGTTATAGCCCGTGGCCGAGGGCGTCAGGAAATAGCCGCGCTGGTCGAATTCGGTATTGTCGCGCGAGTCGAAATAGATCGCGCCGACCTGCCACTTCAGCCGGGCCGTATCGGCGTTCGACAGGCGCAGTTCCTCGCTCCACTGGTTCAGCCCGCGCACGCGGCCCTGCGACTGGCCATAGCCATTGGCCACGCCGTTGAAGGTGAAGTTGGCAGCGGCCCCGCCGTCGGTATCGCCCCGGCTATAGCCCGAGGTGTGCTCCCATGCGGTGATCGAGGTCAGCTTGAGCGTGCCGATCGACTGGGTGACATGCAGCGCGACCGTGCCGGTGTTGTAGCTCTGCGTGTTGTTCTGGCCCTCGTCATAGGCCACTTGCGACAGGTTCAGACTGGCGGGCACCTGGTTCGTGCCCTTGATGACCGAACCGCGGTAGAACAGGGTCGAGGAACCCATGTAGAAACGGTACTGGCCCGAGAGCAGGATGTCGGTATCGCTGCCCGGCTGATAACGCAATTGCAGGCGGGTGGTGGTGTCGGTCAGGCCGCCCATCACGTTCTTGCCCCCCACGGTGCCATCATAGCTGGTCCCGTTGTAGGTATTGCTGACCCAGCTGCTGCGGTGCTGATACAGGCTCGATACGCGCATGCTGAGCGAGCCAGCCTCGTTAAGGGCGCCGCCAGCGCCCGTTTCGAGCGAGATGGCGTTACGGCTGCCCCAGCTGGCCTGCGCATAGCCGCTGAGCTCGGCGCTGGGCTTGACCGTGTCGAACTTGATGATGCCCGCGGTCGTGTTGCGCCCGAACAGCGAGCCCTGCGGCCCACGCAGCACCTCAACGTGGTCGACGTCGAAGGCCGGGGTCGACTTGAGCACGACATGCTCCTGCACGACATCGTCCTGAATGACCGACACCGGCTGCGAAGCACCCAGATAGAAGTCGATATTGCCCAGACCGCGAATGTAGAAGCGCGGGAAAATGCGGCCCGTGGTCGATTCCGCATACAGGCTGGGCACCTTGCCCGACAGGGTCAGCAGCGTGTCGCCGGCAGCGGCGGTGTAGTCGCTCAGCTGCTCGTGGCGCAGCACGCCCACCGAAAGCGGCACCTGCGACAGGTTCTCGCTGCGACGCTGGGCGGTCACCACGATGGAGTCGCCCCCATCCTCGGCAGGCGCGGCGGCCTGAGCATGCGCAACCGGCGCCCCCAGCGCCAAAAGGCTGACAGCGGCCAGCGCCGCACGACGAAACGCGTTCATGAAAATACCCTCCAATGCCAGGATGGAGCTGTTCGCCGGCCGGGCGGCGACACGGCACCCCCGCCGCATCGCGCTCGGCTGCTTGCCCGACCCCCTGTCGAACAGGCCCACCCCGTTGCAATCCATCTGCGCCCTGCCGCCAAAGCAATCGCCAGCGGCCGGCCGGCCCGCCACAAGCTGGGCTGCCCTCGACCTAGATCGCCATTGTGACAGAACGCGGGCCGCAATTAGGTGTTATTGCGTGTTTTGTCCCAAATCCGTGCGGCATTGCAACATTTCGCGGCAATCCGTTGCCCGAATGCCACAGCCAGGCAATGCTTTAGCGCCCGTGCAATCGCAGCTTTCAGCGTCGCGCAATCGCGCCAAGCTGCGCAAACTGGCACCGCCTGCGTGTTTGCGGCATAGCCACCAGGATGACCTTGCCCCTTCCTCGCCTCGCGCGCCTTTTTGGCCCTG
>DATMUT010000519.1:0-5840 GCA_035563755.1 Novosphingobium sp. | reverse complement strand
TGCGCCACTGGCAGCCACAGGCTGAACCGGCTGCCCCGCCCCGGCACGGAGGCCACCTCGATGCGTGCGTCGAGCAACCGCGCGATCCGCCGCGACAGGGCAAGGCCCAGCCCCAGCCCCTCGGCCTCGACCGCGCCAAGGCGGGTAAATTCGCCAAAGATCGCCTCGACCTCGCCGGCCTCTATGCCAACGCCTGTGTCGACCACGTCGATGCGCCACTGCGCCCCGCCCGGCCCATTGCGCCGCCGCACGCCCACCAGCACCCCCCCATCGAGCGTATAACGCAGCGCATTGGCGATGAAATTCTGCAACAGCGAGCGCAGCAGCCCCGGGTCAGTCACCACCGCGCTGCTGGCCCCTGCTGCCGGGCATCCGCCCAGCATCAGCCGCAAGCCCTTGCCCTCGGCCATGGGGTAAAAACCCTCGACCAGATCGCGCAGGAAAGGCCCCAGCGCCAGCGGCTCGGGCGCGGGATGGATGCCGCCGGCGTCGAACTTGCTGATGTCGAGCAGCGCCCGCAGCAGCCCCTCGGCCGCGGTAATGGCATTGTCGACCCGGCCCAGCAGCGGGCGCGCGCCATCGGGCACCTCGCGCGCCAGGGCGGCGGAAAACAGCCGCGCGGCATGGAGCGGTTGCAGCAGGTCGTGGCTGGCCGCCGCCAGAAAGCGCGTCTTGTCGCGGTCGGCCACGGCCAGCGCCCGGTTTGCCTCGGACAGGGCCGCGGTGCGTTCGGCCACGCGCTGCTCCAGCCCGGCCAGCGTGCGCTCCAGTTCGGCGCGCACCCCTGCCTCGCCCGTGATGTCGATGAAACTGGTGACATAGCCGCCACCCGGCATCGGCCCGCCCACCATCTTGATGACCTGCCCGTCGGGGCGCTGCCGCTCGAAGGTGTATTCCTGCGCGCGGCGCAGATGCGCCAGCCGTTTTGCCACATGGCCCGCCACATCGCCGGGTCCAAAATCGCCGCGCATGGCGTTGTGGCGGATCAGGTCGGCCACCGGCGCGCCCACATACAGCAGTTCGGGCGGGTAATCGAACAGGCGCTCGTAGCGCGAATTCCACGCCACCAGATTCAGCCCGGCATCGACCACGCTGATCCCGGCCTCCATGTTTTCCAGAGTGGCGGCCAGCAACTGGCGCGAAAAGCCCAGGCTCTGCCCGCGCTCGTCGAGCAGGCGGGTGACGGCGGCAATGCTCATCGTGCCGCCCGCCAGCGCCGATGCCACCAGCGCGCGGGCCGAGGACGTGCCCACCACCGCCGCGATCAGCTTGCGCGCGCGCTGGGCCGAGCGGCGGTCGATCATCGTGCCGGCACGCGCCGCAGGAAATTCCATCTCGGCCCGCTCGCGCCCGACAAAGCTGGCGGTCAGGTCACGCAGGTCCGACAGGTCGCTCACCCGCCGCTGCCAGCGCTCGAACAGCGGCAGCGGCGAGGCCGGCAACCGCCGCGCCGACACCGCCACATAGACCGCCATGTTGATCCCCAGGCTCCAGCCCACGCCGTGCACCAGCACGCTGGCCCGGCCGATGCCGAACAGGCGCAGCGGGTCGAACAGGCTGCCCGCCAGCGCCATGCGCACCGCCTCGGGCAGGATGGGCGGCAGCGCCAGCGTATAAAGCCACAGCGCAAACCCGGCCGCCAGGCTGGCCCGCGCGGCCAGCGGATCGCGCGAGCGGGCGGTGGTGGCAATAATTACATGCGGCGTGAACTGGGCCATGCCGGCAAAGGCCACCAGTCCGATCGAGGCCAGCGACTGATCGGGCGAGAGCAGTTCGGCCCAGGCCAGCGCCAGCGCCACCACCGCCACGATCGAGGCCCGCCGCACCAGCAGCATCCGCCGCCCCACAACGCCAGCGCTCAACACCGCGCCTTCGGCGCTGCTCAGCCCCCGGATGAGCGTGGGGAACACCAGATCGTTCGACACCATCGTGGCCAGCGCCGTCGCATCGGTGATGACCATGGCCGCCGCCGCGCTGATCCCGCCGATCATGGCGATGACGGTAACGGTGCGATAGCCCCCCTCGAGCGGCAGGCCCAGCACATAGAAGTCGGCCGAGGTGCGCCCGCCCAGCACAATGACACCCGCCAGCGCAATGGGCATCACCAGCAACGCCATGATGGCCAGATAGGCCATCAGGCCCCAGCGCGCACGCGGCAGATCGCCAGCCTCGCGCGCCTCGACCAGGCCCATGTAGAACTGGCGCGGCAGCACCAGCACCGCCATGGCCGAAATGAGCGCGATCACGCCTGTATCGAGCCCAAGCCGCGCCGGGTGGAACCTTTCGGCCATCAGGGCAATGCCTGCCTCGACGCGCGGCGCGCCCGCGCCCACCATCACCACCACAGCCAGCACGCCCACCACGCACAGCGCCGTCAGCTTGATGAAGGACTCAAGGCCAATGGCATAGACCATGCCTTCGCTGCGGCCAGCGCGTTCAAAACGGCGCGCGCCAAACAGGATGGCGAAAATGGCCAGCAACACCGCCGCCACGCCCATGGCCACCGCCACCACCGGCCTGCCGGTAACGATGGCCATCGCATGCCCGATCGAGCGCAATTGCAGCGCCATATACGGCACGCTGCCAGCCAGCGCGATAAGCGTGACCAGCCGGGCAACCACTACGTCATGGCCAAAACGCGCGGCCAGAAAGTCGGAAACGGTGGTGGCCTGCTCTTCGGCGACGGCAGCGGCCAGGCGACGCACGAAGCCGGGCGCCAGCGCCAGCATGGCAATGGGGGCCAGATAGATGGGCAGATAATTCCACCCGTCGCGCACCGCGCTGCCCACCGCGCCATAAATGGTCCAGCCCGAGCAATAGACCCCCAGCGCCAGCGTATAGGCCGCGTGGCGCATGGGCGCGCGCAACTGGCGCCCGCGCGCCTCGGCCAGCGCCGCCACCGCGAAAAGCAGACCGATCCATGCCAGCGCAACCAGCGCCGCCAAACCCAAACCCATCCGCTCCCGCCTGCCTGTGCCCTCGCTTGCAGGTTCAGCCTAGACGATTGGCCGGCAATGGCAAAGGCGCAAGATCGCCGGTCAGGCCACGCAGGCCTGAGGGCAAGGCCCGTTATGGAGGGCATGGCCAATGGCGGCCAGGAACTGGTCGGTTGCCGCCGGCCACGAATAGGCGCTGGCAAAGCAGGCCGCATCACGGCCATCGAGCGCCAAGGCGCCCTCGACCGCGGTGGCCAGATCGGCGTCGAGCACGGCCACCGGGGCGTCGATCCGGCTTGCCCCCTCGCCCCGGCCATCGGCGCCCAGAATGTCGAGCGGGCCGGACACGGGATAGGCCGCCACCGGCAGCCCGCAAGCCAGCGCCTCGATCACCACCAGCCCGAACGTGTCGGTGCGGCTGGGGAACACAAAGACATCGGCCGCGCGATAGGCACTGGCCAGCGCCTGCCCCGACCGCGCGCCCAAAAAGTGCACATGCGGATAGCGCCGCTGCATCTCGGCCAGCGCCGGGCCGTCGCCCACCACCACCTTGCTGCCCTCGATCGGCAGTTCGCAAAACGCCTCGAGGTTCTTCTCGGGCGCCACGCGGCCCACATTGAGCAGGATCGGGCGCGGCAGATCGGCCATTTCGGGCAACAGCGCCCCGTCCGGGCGGAAGATCGCATGGTCGATCCCCCTGCTCCAGCGGCAGGCCGGGCCAATGCCGCGCTCGGCCAGCTCGGCCTCGAGGCTGGGGGTGGCGACCATGACCGCGCGCGCCGGCCCGTGGAACCGCTGCATGATCGGCCAGAACACTTCCGCGCTCAGCCCCGTGCGGACCGAGAGATATTCGGGGAAGCGCGTGTGAAAGGCGGTGGTAAATGGCACCCCATGCGCCCGGCACCAGCCGCGCGCGGCCCAGCCAATGGGGCCTTCGGTGGCGATATGCACGATGTCGGGGCGAAATTCGTCAAGGATGCGGCGCGCGGTGAAACGCGGCGCCATGGCCAGCCTGATCTGCGCATAACCGGGCATGGGCACGGTAAAGAAGCGTTCGGGCGTGATCATCTCGACCGTATGGCCGCGCGCGCGCAATTCGCCCACGGTAGCCAGCAGCGTGCGGACCACGCCGTTGACCTGCGGCAGCCAGGCATCGCTGGCGATCGCCATGCGCAGGGGCGCGGCCACCGGATCGCTCACGCTGTCACCTGCGAGCGCACCGGGCCGCCATCAGCCACCTTGCCGGTGCCGGCCTGCGTCCTTTCGGCGTGCAGGCGCGTTTCGACCAGCCAGTCGACAATGCTCATCGCGCCGGCGTGATCCTCGACCAGCGCGGTGCAGCTTTCGACCCAGTCGCCGTCGTTGTAATAGGTGATGCCGTCGATCTGGCGGATTTCGGCCGAGTGGATGTGGCCGCACACGATGCCATCCAGCCCGCGCTCGATGGCGGCGTGGGCAACAGCCTCCTCGTATTTGCCGATATACTGGACCGCGTTCTTGACCCGCTTTTTCAGATAGGCCGAAAGCGACCAGTAAGGCAGCTTCATGCGCCGGCGAATGGCGTTGAACGCCACATTCACCCGCATCATCATCTCGTAGGCCTTGTCGCCCAGGAACGCCAGCCAGCGGTGATAAAGCACCACCGCGTCAAAGGCATCGCCGTGCACCACCAGCAGGCGGCGGCCATCGGCGGTTTCGTGCACGCAGTCGAGCACCAGTTCGACCCCGCCAAACGTCAGCCCGGCATAAGGGCGCAGCATCTCGTCGTGATTGCCGCAAACGAAGATCACCCGCGTGCCGCGATGCGCCATCTTCAGGATGCGGCGGATGACCTCGTTATGCGCGTCGGGCCAGTACCAGCCCTTGCGCAGGCGCCAGCCGTCGATGATGTCGCCCACAAGGTACAGCGTCTCGGTCTCGATCGAGCGCAGGAAGCTGACCAGCATCTCGGCATTGCAGCCGCGCGTGCCCAGATGGATGTCGGAAATCCACACCGTGCGGTACTTGCGCCTGGGGCGCAGGCCCTTGGGGTCGGGCGCATCGGGCTGGTTCAGCCATGCGTGCACGCCGCCCTGGCTGGCCAGTGCCGCCAGCGGGTTGCCCGAAGTGGAGGAATTCGCGCTGCCGGCAAATGGCGCGCTGCTGGTGGATGGCCCCTCGCGCATGATCGGCTGTTTCCCTCGCTGCTCAGGGCAGGCCGATATGGCGGCGAGGTTGCACCCGCATGACCGCAGCGCGACCGTTCGATGACAGCCGCGGTTTTACCTTGCTGGCGGCCCTGCCCTCAGGGCAGCGCCACCCCCTGCGGCATCGACTGGAATGAGGGCTGCAGGCCCAGACATTCGGCCAGAACCCGCAAGTCCTTGGCCGAGGCGTCGGTATAGAGCACCGCCATGTCCGAGCGCATCGTGAGCACCAGTTCGCGCCCGGCCACCGTGAGCGAGGCGCCGGCAAAGGCCTCGGCCAGGCCCCCGCTCAGCCGCCGCGCCAGCCGCGTGGCCAGCCCCCATGCCTGCGCCTCGCGCAGCAGGCCAATGGGCGCCAGCCGCAGCATCTCGGGCGGAATGGCCGTCTTGCCGCTGTTGGCCAGCACAGCCATGGCAATCATCGCCCGCCCGGCCGCATCCAGCCCGATCCAGCGCTTGCGCAGCGCCCATTGCGCGGCCTGCTCGGCGCGCACATTGGGTTCGGTGCGCAGCGAGGCCAGCGCCAGCATCGTGGCCGACAGGCGCAGCGGCTCGCCAGCGGCGGCCATGGGCGCGCCGGGATTGGCCCGCGCGGTCCATGCGGCCACCCGCTCGGCCAGGGAGGCAAGGCCGGGCTGCTGCGTCTCGACAAAGGCGCGCACCCCCGCCAGCAGCGGATCAAGCCCGGCAACCCCGGCATCCAGCCCCTCGGCCAGCA
>DATMUT010000518.1:0-4693 GCA_035563755.1 Novosphingobium sp. | reverse complement strand
CTGGTGGCGCCAACTTCGGCCTTGATCGCCTCGATCGCGGCCTTCACCTCGTCCTCGGCCATCTGCTGGGGCAGGAAGTCCTCGATCACGGCCACCTCAGCCGCCTCGGCGTCGGCCAGCTCCTGGCGGCCGCCCTGCTCGTACATAGCGATCGACTCGCGGCGCTGCTTGATCATCTTCTGCAGCACGTCGACCACAAGAACATCGTCGTCCGGCACGCTGGCGGCGGTGCGCAGTTCGATGTCCTTGTCCTTCAGCTTGGCCAAAATCAGGCGGACCGCGGCAAGGCGGGCCTTGTCGCCGGATTTCATGGCAGCCACCTGCGCGGCCTTGATCGAGTCGCGGATCATCATTCCCTCTTGGATTATATGGCGTGAATTATCTGGGGTTTGGCGCGTGGCCGGCAGGCCGCGCGCAACAAGCCGTATAGCCTAGCGCCCCTCGTCGCATTTTTCCAGCTTGCCACCCGATCGCAGTCGTGGGCATCCTTGGGGTTGACGCGAGGGGGCTTGGGGTCTAGCGGGCGGGCCTTAGCACCCATCACTGAAAACAACACACGGAGCGCCTCCACATGGTAGACCCCGCCACTTCGCTTGCGCCTAAACCTGCGGGAGCCACCGCTGTTCTGGTGTTGGCGGATGGCTCAGTCGTCTGGGGGCGCGGTTTCGGCGCCACCGGCAGCGCGGTAGGCGAGGTGTGTTTCAACACCGCCATGACCGGCTATCAGGAAGTGATGACTGACCCTAGCTACGCTGGCCAGATCGTCACCTTTACCTTTCCGCACATCGGCAATGTCGGCGTCAACGAGGAGGACCTCGAGAGCCATGTTGAAGGCGCCGTTGGCTGCGTCGTGCGCGAGGATGTGACGGCACCGTCGAACTTCCGCGCCCAGGGCACCTTTGATGCCTGGATGAAGGCGCAGGGCAAGATCGGCATTGCCGGCGTCGACACCCGCGCGCTGACCCGCCGCATTCGCCTGGCCGGCGCGCCCAACGCGGTGATCGCCCACGACCCCGAAGGCAATTTCGACCTGCCCGCCCTTGTGGCCAAGGCGCAGGGCTGGAGCGGCCTAGAAGGTCTGGACCTGGCCAAGGTCGTGACCCGCAGGGGGCAGGAAGAGTGGACCGGCGGCGCATGGCATCTGGGCGAGGGCTATGCCTCGGCCGATGAGGCTGCGCGCCCGCACGTGGTCGCCATGGACTTTGGCGCCAAGGACAACATCTTCCGCAACCTTGTGAAGGCTGGCGCACAAGTTACTGTTGTTCCTGCAGAAACGCCTCTTGAGAAAATACTTGAACTCAAGCCTGCCGGCGTTTTCCTGTCGAACGGCCCGGGCGATCCGGCGGCCACTGGCGAATATGCCGTGCCTGTCATCCGCGAGCTGCTCGACCGCGACGTGCCGATCTTCGGCATCTGCCTTGGTCACCAGATGCTGGCGCTGGCCGCCGGCGCCAAGACCATCAAGATGCATCAGGGCCATCGCGGCGCCAACCACCCGGTGCAGCGCACCGCCGAGGGTGTGGTCGAGATCACCTCGATGAACCACGGCTTTGCGGTGGATGCCGCCACCCTGCCCGAAGGTGTGGTCGAAACCCACAAGTCGCTGTTCGACGGCAGCAACTGCGGCATCTCGATCACGGGCAAGAAGGCCTTCTCGGTGCAGTATCACCCCGAAGCCTCGCCCGGCCCGCAGGACAGCTTCTACCTCTTCACGAAATTCATTGAGAGCCTCGCCTGATGCCAAAGCGCACTGACATCTCGTCGATCCTCGTCATTGGCGCGGGTCCCATCATCATCGGTCAGGCTTGCGAGTTCGACTATTCGGGCACGCAGGCGATCAAGGCGCTGAAGGAAGAGGGCTACCGGGTTATCCTGGTCAACTCGAACCCGGCCACGATCATGACCGACCATGAGATGGCCGACGCCACCTATATCGAGCCGATCACGCCCGAGATCGTCGCCAAGATCATCGAGAAGGAGCGCCCCGATGCGGTGCTGCCCACGATGGGCGGCCAGACGGCGCTGAACACGGCGCTGGCGCTGTTCGAGGACGGCACGCTCGAGAATTTCGGCGTGCAGATGATCGGCGCCGACGCCGACGCCATCGACAAGGCCGAGGATCGCCAGCGCTTCCGCGAGGCGATGGACAAGATCGGCCTTGAGAGCGCGCGCAGCGGCGTGGCCCACACGCTCGACGAGGCTTTCGAGATCCTCAAGCGCACCGGCCTGCCTTCGATCATCCGTCCGTCCTTTACCATGGGCGGCACCGGCGGCGGCGTGGCCTATAACAAGGCCGAGTTCGAGGCCATCGTGCGCAGCGGCCTCGACGCCAGCCCCACCACCGAGGTGCTGATCGAGGAATCGCTGCTCGGCTGGAAGGAGTATGAGATGGAGGTCGTGCGTGATCGCAACGACAACTCCATCATCATCTGCTCGATCGAGAACGTCGATCCGATGGGCGTCCACACGGGCGACTCCATCACTGTCGCGCCCGCGCTGACGCTGACCGACAAGGAATATCAGATCATGCGCAACGCCTCTCTGGCGGTGCTGCGCGAGATCGGTGTGGAAACGGGCGGCTCGAACGTCCAGTTCGCGGTCAATCCCAAGGATGGCCGCCTGATCGTCATCGAGATGAACCCGCGCGTGTCGCGTTCGTCGGCGCTGGCCTCGAAGGCCACCGGCTTCCCCATCGCGCGCGTCGCGGCCAAGCTGGCCGTGGGCTACACGCTGGACGAGCTGACCAACGAGATCACCGGCGCCACCCCGGCGAGCTTTGAGCCGTCGATCGACTATGTCGTGACCAAGATCCCGCGCTTTGCCTTTGAGAAGTTCAAGGGCGCCGAGCCGCTGCTCTCGACCGCGATGAAGTCGGTGGGCGAGGTGATGGCCATCGGGCGCAACATCAAGGAATCGATGCAGAAGGCGCTTCGCGGCCTCGAAACCGGGCTCGACGGTTTCAACCGCGTCGATGCTCTGGTGGGCGCTGCCCGTGACGACATCACCGCGGCCCTTTCGCGGGCCACGCCCGACCGCCTGCTGGTCGCCGCGCAAGCCTTCCGCGAGGGCTTCAGCGTGGAGGATATCCACGCCATCACCCATTACGACCCTTGGTTCCTGCGCCACATCGAAGAGATCATCGCCGAGGAAGCGAAGATCGAATCCGATGGCCTGCCCAACGATGCTGCCGGCCTGCGTCGCCTGAAGGCGATGGGTTTCTCGGACAAGCGTCTGGCAAAGCTGGCGGTCATGTCGGCTTCGCTGGCGGGCAGCCCGAACATGGCTCGCTCGGGCATCGTGCATGATGCGGTCGAGGCGATGGTGGGGGCCACCAGCGAGGACGAGGTGCGCGCGCTGCGCCACCGCCTGAACGTGCACCCCGTGTTCAAGCGCATCGACAGCTGCGCGGCCGAGTTCGAGGCGATTACGCCTTACATGTACTCGACCTATGAAGCGCCGATCTTTGGCGAGCCCGAGAACGAGGCGGCCCCTAGCGACCGCAAGAAGGTCGTCATTCTGGGTGGTGGCCCGAACCGTATCGGCCAGGGCATCGAGTTCGACTATTGCTGCGTCCATGCCTGCTTCTCGCTGGCCGACGCGGGCTATGAGACGATCATGGTCAACTGCAACCCGGAAACGGTCAGCACCGACTATGACACCTCGGACCGCCTGTATTTCGAGCCGCTGACGGCTGAGGACGTGCTGGAAATCCTGCGCGTCGAGCAGCAGAACGGCACGCTGGTTGGCGTGATCGTGCAGTTTGGCGGGCAGACCCCGCTCAAGCTGGCGCAGGCGCTCGAGGATGCCGGCATCCCCATCCTGGGCACCAGCCCGGATGCGATCGACCTGGCCGAGGACCGTGAGCGCTTTGCTGCTCTCGTCGAGAAGCTGGGCCTGAAGCAGCCGGCCAACGGCATTGCCCGCAGCCGCGACGAGGCGGTGGCCGTGGCCAACCGCATCGGCTTCCCGGTGCTGATGCGCCCGAGCTATGTGCTGGGCGGCCGCGCGATGGAAATCGTCGACAGCGTTCAGCAGCTTGACGACTATATCACCACTGCGGTGCAGGTGTCGGGCTCGTCGCCGGTGCTGATCGACCAGTATCTGCGCGATGCGATCGAGTGTGACGTGGACGCGCTGTGCGATGGCGAGCAGGTCGTGGTGGCCGGCGTCATGCAGCACATCGAGGAAGCGGGCATCCACTCGGGCGACAGCGCCTGTACGCTGCCGCCTTACTCGCTGCCGGCCGAGATCATCGCCGAGATGGAGCGTCAGGCCGAAGCGCTCGCGCTGGCGCTGGGCGTCAAGGGGCTGATGAACATCCAGTTCGCGGTCAAGGATGGCGAGGTCTACCTCATCGAGGTCAACCCGCGCGCCTCGCGTACGGTGCCTTTCGTCGCCAAGGCCATCGGCCAGCCCGTCGCCAAGATCGCCGCGCGCGTCATGGCCGGCGAAAAGCTGTCGGCCTTCCCGCCCTTCCGCCGCGACCTGCCTTACATGGCGGTCAAGGAAGCGGTGTTCCCCTTCGCGCGCTTCCCTGGCGTTGATCCGGTGCTCAGCCCCGAGATGAAGTCGACCGGCGAGGTCATGGGCCTCGACAAGGACTTCGCGACCGCTTTTGCCAAGTCGCAGATCGGCGCCGGCATCAAGCTGCCGCAGTCGGGCGTGGTGTTCATCTCGGTGAAGGACACGGACA
>DATMUT010000517.1:0-4237 GCA_035563755.1 Novosphingobium sp. | reverse complement strand
TGATCCTGGCGCCCACCACGACGCTTTCGCTCGCCAGCCTGCGCGCGCGGGGCACCGGCAGCCTGGCTGAAGCCGCTGCGCTGGCGGCGGCAGGACCGGGCGCGCGCCTGCTGCGCATCCGGCAGATTTCCAGTGATCGCATGGCCACTTGTGCCATCGCCGAAGGACCCGATCGATGACCGTACATTTCATTGGCGCCGGCCCCGGTGCACCCGATCTGCTCACGCTGCGCGGGCGCGGCCTTATCGCGGCCAGCCCGGTGTGCCTCTATGCCGGCTCGCTGGTGCCCGAGGCGATATTGGCGCATTGCCCGCCCGGCGCCCGGATCGTGAACACAGCGCCGCTCGACCTCGAGGCGATCATGGCCGAGATGGCGGCTGCCCATGCCGCGGGGCATGACGTGGCGCGCCTGCATTCGGGCGACCTGTCGGTCTGGTCGGCCATGGGCGAGCAGTTGCGCGCGCTGCGCAACATGGGCATTCCGTTTACGGTCACGCCGGGCGTGCCGGCCTTTGCCGCCGCCGCTGCCGCGCTCGAAGCCGAACTGACATTGCCCGAGTTGGGCCAGTCTTTGGTGCTGACGCGCACCCCCGGCCGGGCCAGCACCATGCCCCTGCGCGAGAGCCTGGCCAATTTCGCGGTCTCGGGCGCAACACTGGCCATTCACCTCTCGATCCACAATTTGGCGCAGGTGGTGGCCGATCTGGCGCCTGCCTATGGGGTGGATTGCCCGGTTGCCGTGGTCTGGCGCGCAAGCTGGCCCGACCAGCGGGTGTTGCGCGCAACCCTTGGCACGATCGAGGCGGCCGTGGCGGGCAGCATGGAGCGCACCGCGCTCATTCTGGTGGGGCAGGTGCTGGACGCCCAGGGCTTTGCCCATAGCTGCCTTTATGCGCCCGATTACGACCGCAGGTTCCGCCCGCAGGATGCCACATCGCGCTTTGCGGGGCTGGCGGAATGAACACGGCTCCATTCAACCCACCGGGCCTGATCATCGCCGCCCCCGCATCGGGCACTGGCAAGACCACCGTCATGCTGGGCCTGTTGCGCGCCCTGACCGAGGATGGCCTTGCGGTGCAGCCGTTCAAGAGCGGGCCCGACTATATCGACCCGGCGTTTCACCGCGCTGCCTGCGGCCGGCCATCCTATAATCTCGACAGCTGGGCGATGGATGGCGGGCTGATCGAGGGCATTGCCGCGCGCGCGGATGGGGCCGACCTGATTGTGGCGGAAGGCTCGATGGGGCTGTTCGACGGTGTGGCCAGCATGGGGGCTTCGGGCCATGGCGCCAGCGCCGATCTGGGCCGGCGTATGGGCTGGCCGGTGGTGCTGGTGCTCGATGTTGCGGGTCAGGCGCAGTCGGCGGCGGCAACGGCGCTGGGCTTTCGCGGTTTCGACACAGGTCTGCCCTTTGCCGGGGTGATCCTCAACCGCGTGGCCAGCCCCCGGCACGAAAGGCTGATCCGTCAGGGGATGGAGGCGGTGGGCATCCCGGTTCTGGGCGCCTTGCCCCGGCGCGGCGATCTGGCCTTGCCCGAGCGGCATCTGGGCCTGGTGCAGGCGATCGAGCATCCCGACCTTGAGCGGGCGGTGAGCGACTATGCGGACTTCCTGCGCGCCAATGCCGATCTGGACGCCATACGCGGGGCCGCGCGCGGGCGCCCGAACGGTGCTGCCAGAGCGAGGGCGGCATTGCCCGCGCCGCCAGCGCAGCGCATCGCCATCGCCCGCGACGCAGCGTTTTCCTTCATCTATCCGCATTTGCTTGAGGGGTGGCGGCAGGCCGGGGCGCAAATCCTGCCTTTCTCGCCACTGGCCGACGAAGCGCCTTGCCCCGATGCCGATCTGGTCTGGCTGCCGGGGGGCTATCCCGAACTGCATGCCGGCAGGCTGGCGGCCGCGGGCACGTTTATCGAGGGCCTGCGCCGCCATGCCCAATCCCGCCCCGTGCACGGCGAGTGTGGCGGCTATATGGTGCTGGGCAGCGCGCTCATCGACAAGGAGGGCAAGCCTCACGCCATGGCTGGCCTGCTGGGGTTGGTGACGAGCCATGCCAAACGGAAGATGCATCTGGGCTATCGCCATGCCGAACTGCTGGCGCCCATTGCCGGGATTGCGGCCGGCACCTGCCTGCGCGGCCACGAGTTCCACTACTGCACGGTGGCCGAGCAACAGGACGCGCCTTTGGCCCTTGTGCGCGATGCCAATGGCGAAGCGGTGGCCGAAACCGGGTCGCGGCGCGGGGCGGTCACCGGCAGCTTCTTCCACATGATCGCGCCCGACCAGGGAGCGGCGCTGCCATGATCGAGCTGAACCTTATCGGCATCGGCACAGGCAACCCCGATCACCTGACCGGAGAGGCGGTGCGGGCGATGAACGCGGCCGATCTCATCCTGTTGCCGCGCAAGGGCAGCGCGAAAGGCGATTTGGTTGATGTGCGGCGCGACATCTGCGCCCGGCTGTTGCAGCGCCCGGTGCGCTTGGTCGAGTTTGACATGCCACAGCGCGATGACCGCCCCGACTATGCCGGCGCGGTGCACGACTGGCACGAAGCTATCGCCGCCATCTGGCGCGAGCAGATCGAGCGCCATTTGCCACAAGGGGGCAAGTTGGCGCTGCTCGTGTGGGGCGACCCGTCGCTTTACGACAGCACGCTGCGCATTGCCGCCCGGTTGCAGGCAGGCGGCATGGCGATGCGCGTGCAGGTGGTGCCCGGCATCACCAGCATTCAGGCGCTGACCGCGGCGCATGCGATCCCGCTCAACAGGCTGGCCGGGGCTGTTACCATCACCACGGGCCGGGCGCTGCGGCAAACGGGCTGGCCCCTGGGGGCCGATACGGTGGTGGTCATGCTCGACAGTGGCTGCGCCTTCGAGGCGATTGACCCTGCGGGGGTGAGCATTTGGTGGGGGGCCTATCTGGGCATGGCGCAGCAGGCGCTGGTCCAGGGGCCGCTGGTGCAGGCCGCCCCGCGTATTGCCGCCCTGCGCGCTGCCCTGCGCGAGCGCCACGGCTGGATCATGGATGTCTATCTGATGCGAAAGGATGTGCCCGATGACGAGCGTTGAGAACCAGAGCGAGCCCGCCAGCGCCGCCCCGCAGGACGCCCGCCACGCCGAGAAAATGCGCAAGAAGCAGGCCGCGCGCGAGGTCATCATGGCCAACAAGACCCACGAAAAGGGCCTGCTGATCGTGCATACGGGCAAGGGCAAGGGCAAGACCAGTGCGGCTCTGGGCATGGTGGTGCGCGCCATTGGCCACGGCAAGAAGGTGGGCGTGGTGCAGTTCGTGAAGGGCGCGATGGTGACCGGCGAGAAGGCGGTATTCGATGCCTTTCCCGGCAATGTCGAGTTCAGGCCGATGGGCGAGGGCTTTACCTGGAACACGCAGGACCGCACCCGCGACATCGCCTCGGCCCGCGCAGCATGGGCAGAAGTTGTCCGCATGATCGCCGATCCGGCCTATGACATGGTGCTGGCCGACGAGCTCAACATCGTCCTGCGTTACGACTACCTGCCGCTCGACGAGGTGCTGGCGGCGGTGACCGCCCGGCCCGCGATGAAGCATGTGATCGTGACGGGCCGCAACGCCCCCGACGCGCTGATCGAGGCGGCCGATCTGGTGACAGAAATGGCGATGATCAAGCATCCGTTCCGCTCGGGCGTGAAGGCGCAGGCGGGCATCGAGTTTTGAGCCACGCGCCGCCCCTGTTCGACGCCGCCTTTGGCGAGGCGTTTGAAACGCTGCTGCGCTGGCGGCGCGATGTGCGCCATTTTACCGCGCAGCCGGTGGTCGAACAGGACATGATGGAATTGCTCCTGCTGGCCACGCTGGCGCCTTCGGTGGGCAACGCGCAGCCCTGGCGCTTCGTGCGGCTGCGCTCGCCCGGGCTGCGCGAGGCGCTGGCCGCCCACGTCGACAGCGAGAATGCCCGCGCGGCAATGCGCTACGCCGGCAAGCCGCGCTACGAGGAATACACAAAGCTCAAGCTGCACGGCCTGCGCGAGGCGCCCGAACTGCTGGCCGTATTCTGCGACGAGAAGGCGCGGGCGGGCGATGGCCTTGGCATTGCGACCATGCCCGAAATGCTGCGCTATTCCTGCGTGGCGGCGGTGCAGACCATGTGGCTGGCGGCAAGATTGCGCGGCATCGGCCTTGGCTGGGTCTCCATTCTCGAGCCGGCGGCGCTTGCGGACATGCTGGATGTGCCGGCGCACTGGTCGCTCGTCGCGTTGCT
>DATMUT010000516.1:0-5326 GCA_035563755.1 Novosphingobium sp. | reverse complement strand
CAGATCGGCAAAGTTGCCGGCCTCGTCATAGACATAGGCCACGCCGCCCGACATGCCGGCCGCAAAGTTGCGCCCGGTCTTGCCCAGCACGACGACAACACCGCCGGTCATGTATTCGCAGCCATGGTCGCCCGTACCCTCGACCACCGCGATGGCGCCCGAGTTACGCACCGCGAAACGCTCGCCGGCCACGCCGTTGAAGAACGCCTCGCCGCTGATCGCGCCGTAGAGCACCGTGTTGCCCACGATGATGTTCTCGGTCGGCTCGCGGTTCACATGAGTGGGCTGGCGCACGATCACGCGACCGCCCGACAGGCCCTTGCCGACATAGTCGTTGGCATCGCCCGTCAGGTCGAGCGTGACGCCGTGTGCCAGGAATGCGCCGAAGCTCTGACCCGCAACGCCCGAGAGGGTGATGTGGATCGTGTTGTCGGGCAGGCCGGCATGGCCGTAACGCTTGGCCACCTCACCCGAGAGCATGGCGCCCACGGTGCGGTTGACGTTGATGACACGGCGTTCGATGCGCACCGCCTTGCCCTCGACCAGCGCATCGGCCGAAGCCGTGATCAGGTCGTTGTCGAGCGCGCCGCCCAGACCGTGATCCTGCGTCTCGCTCCAGTTCAGCGTGGGCGAAATGCCCTCGGGCACCTGGTGCAGCAGGCGCGACAGGTCAACGCCCTGCGCCTTCCAGTGCGAGATCGCCTTCTTGGTGTCGAGGCGGTCGACGCGGCCGACCATCTCGGCCACCGTGCGGAAGCCCATTTCGGCCATGATCGCGCGCAGCTCTTCGGCAACGAAGAAGAAGTAGTTGATCACATGCTCGGGCTGGCCGGTGAAGCGGGCGCGCAGGACGGGGTCCTGCGTTGCAACGCCCACCGGGCAGGTGTTGAGATGGCACTTGCGCATCATGATGCAGCCGGCCGCGATCAGCGGCGCGGTCGCAAAGCCGAACTCGTCGGCGCCCAGCAGCGCGGCAACGGCCACGTCGCGGCCGGTGCGCAGGCCGCCGTCGGCCTGCACCGCGATGCGGCTGCGCAGGTTGTTGAGCAGCAGCGTCTGCTGGGTTTCGGCCAGGCCGATCTCCCACGGGCTGCCCGCGTGCGTCAGCGAGGTCAGCGGCGAGGCGCCGGTGCCACCCTCGTAGCCCGAGATGGTCACATGGTCGGCGCGTGCCTTCGACACGCCCGCGGCCACGGTGCCCACGCCCACTTCCGACACCAGCTTGACCGAGATGCGCGCACCGCGGTTCACGTTCTTCAGGTCGTGGATCAGCTGCGCCAGATCCTCGATCGAGTAGATGTCGTGGTGCGGCGGCGGCGAGATCAGGCCCACGCCCGGCGTCGAGTGGCGGGTCGCGCCGATGGTCTTGTCGACCTTGTCGCCGGGCAGCTGGCCGCCTTCGCCGGGCTTGGCGCCCTGGGCCATCTTGATCTGGATGTCATCGGCATTGACCAGATATTCGGTGGTCACGCCAAAGCGGCCCGAAGCAACCTGCTTGATCGAGGAGCGCAGGTTGCGCCCGTCGGCCATCGGCTTGAAGCGGCGCGGATCCTCGCCGCCTTCGCCAGTGTTCGACTTGCCGCCGATCTGGTTCATGGCCGCTGCCAGCGTGGTGTGCGCCTCCCAGCTGATCGAGCCGTAGCTCATCGCGCCGGTGGCAAAACGCTTCACGATCTCGCTGGCCGGCTCGACTTCGCTGATGTCGAGCGGCTTGTCGGCCGCGCGCAGGTCCATCAGGCCACGGATGGTGAGCATCCGCTCCGACTGCTCGTTGATGCTGGCGGCGAATTCCTTGTACTTCTCGGGCGTGTTGCCGCGCACAGCGTGCTGCAGGCTGGCAACGTTGGCCGGGGTCCAGGCGTGCTCCTCGCCGCGCAGGCGATAGCCGTAGATGCCGCCCACATCGAGCATGTTCTTGTAGATCGGGTTGTCGCCATAGGCAGCCGCGTGACGGCGCACCGTCTCCTCGGCCACTTCGGCAATGCCCACACCCTCGATTGTCGTCGCGGTGCCGGTGAAATAGGCCTCCACGAACTTGCTCGACAGGCCGATGGCGTCGAAGATCTGCGCGCCGCAATAGGACTGATAGGTCGAGATGCCCATCTTGGACATGACCTTGAGGATGCCCTTGCCGATCGCCTTGATGTAGTTCTTTTTCACCGTCTTGGCGTCGAGCGGCAGTTCCTTGCGGACGCGGATATCCTCCAGCGTCTCGAAGGCGACATAGGGGTTGATCGCCTCGGCGCCGAACCCTGCCAGCACGCAGAAGTGATGCACCTCGCGCGCCTCGCCCGTCTCGACCACCAGGCCCACCTGCATGCGCAGGCCCTGGCGCACCAGGTGGTGGTGCACGGCGGCCGTTGCCAGCAGCGCGGGCATCGGGATGCGGTTGGCATCCTGCGCACGGTCCGACAGGATCAGGATGTTCTTGTCTGCCAGCACCGCTTCGGTGGCGGCCCAGCACATTTCCTTGATCGCCTGCTCAAGGCCGGCAGCGCCCGTGGCCGCGTCCCAGGTGGTGTCGATCGTGCCGGTGCGGAAAGCGCCGTCGAGCGCTGCCTCGACGCTGCGGATCTTGGCCACATCGTCGTTGGTCAGGATCGGCTGGTCGATTTCCAGGCGCTTGTGGCTGCCCGCTTCCTTGCCCAGCAGGTTCGGGCGCGGCCCGATCATGCTGACCAGCGACATGACCAGCTCCTCGCGGATCGGGTCGATCGGCGGGTTGGTCACCTGCGCGAAGTTCTGCTTGAAATAGTCGTACAGCAGGCGCGACTTGTTCGACAGCACGGCGATCGGCGTGTCGGTGCCCATCGAGCCGATCGGATCGTCGCCATTGGCGCCCATCGGTTCGAGGAAGCGCGAAACGTCCTCCTGCGTGTAGCCGAAGGCCTGCTGGCGATCGAGCAGGCTGGTCGTCTCGACCGGCAGCTGCGCCAGCTCCGGCTCGACAACCTCGAGGTCCTTGAGCTTGTACTGCGCCTGCTCCAGCCACTCGGCATAGGGCTCGGCATCAGCCAGCTGCTGCTTGATTTCCTCGTCCTCGATGATGCGACCCTGCTCGAAGTCGATCAGCAGCATGCGGCCGGGCTGCAAACGCCACTTGCGCACGATGTTGTCTTCCTTGATCGGCAGCACGCCGCTTTCCGAGGCCATCACGACGATGTCGTCGTCGGTCACGAGGAAGCGGGCCGGGCGCAGACCATTACGGTCGAGCGTCGCGCCGATCTGGCGGCCATCGGTGAAGGCAACGGCGGCCGGGCCGTCCCAAGGCTCCATCAGCGCGGCGTGATATTCGTAGAACGCGCGGCGCTCGGGGCTCATCAGCGGGTTGCCCGCCCACGCCTCGGGGATCAGCATCATCATCGCGTGGACGAGGCTGTAGCCGCCAGCCAGCAGCAGCTCGAGCGCATTGTCGAGGCAGGCCGTGTCCGACTGGTTGTGCGGGATGATCGGCCACATCTTGTCCAGATCGGGGCCGAGCAGCTCGGACTGCATGGTGCGGCGGCGCGCATTCATCCAGTTCACGTTGCCGCGCACGGTGTTGATCTCGCCATTGTGGGCGATCAGGCGGAACGGATGCGCCAGCTTCCAGCTGGGGAAGGTGTTGGTGCTGAAGCGCTGGTGCACCAGGCCCAGCGCCGAGACGCACAGTGGGTTTTCCAGATCCTTGTAGAAGCTGCCCACCTGCGTTGCCAGCAGCAGGCCCTTGTACACGATCGTCCGGCTCGAGAAGCTGGGCATGTACAGTTCGGTCAGGCCGGGCAGCGAGTGCTTTTCGGCCAGCGCCGCCAGCGGGTTCTGGGTCTGCTTGCGGATCGCCAGGATCTTGCGCTCGAAGGCGTCCTGATCGGGGGTGTCCTCGCCGCGGCCGACGATGCACTGGCGGATGACGGGCATCGATTCGATCACCGTCTTGCCCAGGCCGTCGAGGCTGAGCGGCACATCGCGCCAGCCAACCAGAACCTGACCTTCCTTCTCGATGAACTTCTCGAAGGTGTCGACCACGAAGTTCCGGCTCGCCTCGTCCTGCGGCAGGAAGCACATGGCAACCGCATAGTCGCCCGGCTGGGGCAGCTCGACGCCCGCGCCCTTGGCCCAGTCGCGCAGCAGCGCGTCGGGCAGCTGGATCAGGATGCCCGCGCCGTCACCCAGCAGCGGGTCGGCGCCCACGGCGCCGCGGTGGTCGATGTTTTTCAGGATTTCCAGCGCCTGGGTAATGATGGCGTGGCTTTTCTGGCCCTTGATATGGGCGACAAAACCAACACCGCACGCGTCGTGCTCGTTACGCGGATCATAAAGGCCCTGGGGCTCGGGAAATCCCATCGATAATCTTTCCTGCATCACTAGAAACTGCCGATCTGCGACAGCCTCTCAACTGATCCCTGTTTCTGAATCGCGAATCGCAGCGGCCATAGGCCACGCAGATGCCGCAAATTTCCCCATGACCGCTGCACGGAATTTTTGCAACTGCAAAGGGGGCCAGACGGGCAAGTTTGCTGCCCGATGCCCAGGGGGCGGGAAAGATTGCAAGCCGCGCGTGGCAGATGCGCCACGGGGCAAGAGAGCTGCTGGCGGCCGCCCGTGCGGCGCGCTTGGCAGCGAAACCTAGCGGATTTCCTGAAGCGAGGCGAGGGCCGCGCGCAGCGATGCCTCGGTCCCGGCCAGGCTGCCATGGCCATTGGCCACCCGGCTCAGCGCCATAGCGGCGCCGTTGTTGTTGGCCGGGCTGTTGCCCACCTGAAAGGCGGGCATTTCCTCGATCCGCCGGCGCAAGGCTGCAGCGTCTATGCCAAAGGCGGTGCGCACGCTACTGCCGGCGGCGCGGGCAGGGGCGGCATCGGCCTCGGCACGCGCGTCAGTGGCGGGCGCGGCCACTGCCTCCTGAGCGGGTGCCTCCTGCCGCGATGCTTCGTCGGCCTGCGTGGCGGCCAGCGTTTCGCGGCGGCGCTGCATGGCAATCGCCAGCCGCTCCACCAGTTCGATATGCGAAAGCGCATCAAGCGGCGCGCCGGCGATCCGCTCGGCTGCAGTAGGGCCGCTGGCCGTGGGAAATCCCGTCCGGACCGAAGGAGCCGGTTCTGCCACGTCCTGCGCCTCCCCTACCAGTGCCTTCACGCCCTGTGCGTCATCGCTCTGCACGTCGTCGCTCTGCGCCGCTGCTGCCTGCACTGGCGCGGCTGCGTGCGATTCGATGGTCAGATCCTCAAGGCTCTCATCCGCCTCTGCCGCAGCCGAGAGCGGCGCCGCCATTGCCTCGACCTCCATTGCCTCGGCTTCCATAGCGGCGGGCGAAAGCGGGCGCTGTGCCACCGGCTTTGCCAAAGGC
>DATMUT010000515.1:0-3023 GCA_035563755.1 Novosphingobium sp. | reverse complement strand
GGCCGGCTCGCGCCGGGCCAGATGCACCACCTTGAGCGAGAGCGCATCGAGCGCGGTTTCGACGGTGGGCGTCAGGTAGTGTTCGGCCACCTCGCCCGAATGCAGCGCGGCGGACACAAGATCGCGGTTCAACATGATCGGCCATTTCCGAAAAAGGAGGAGGAAAACGGGGGCGGCGTGGGCGGCCGCAAACGGCGCGCTTCTCGCCGCGCGCCCCTGTCAGTGGTGGGGGCGCCCGCCGGCAAACAGCGGTGCGACCGCCACGAAAGTGATGAGCGGCGCGATGAGCGCCAGCATCACATCGCCCGTCTTGTCGAGCACGATGCAGAAAAGGATCGTGCCGGCAAGCAGCAGGGCAAAGGCCATCAGCACCTGTTCAAGGACGGGGGTGGCGTGGTGCGATGACAGGTCGAGGCGGCGCACGGCAACGCGTGCCCGGGCTTGCGGATGTCCCCGGTGATGCCCCCTTTGCGGGGGTCTGTGGTGGTGGTTCATGGTGGTGGCTCGCTGGAAGGTCGTTGGTATGACCGGCCAGATGAGCCTTGAGGGGCGCTTTCGCCAACACCGTTTGGATACGTTGCCATATCCCTGTGGTATGGGGTTGGGGGGCTTCAGTCGCTGTGGCGCGCGGTTTCGGCCAGCCTGTGGCGTAATGCATCGGGTATGGACTGGCCCCATTCCTCGTACAGATCGCCGCAGGCCTGGAACAGCATGCGCACCTCGAAAGAGGTGTCGCCGGCGCGGTGATAGAGAATGATGGGCGAGGTAAGGTGTTGCCTTATCGGGCGAAACACCACGTCGGGATGGGCCATGTGCCGCGCCGCCGCCGGCACCAGGCAGGCCCCCATGCCCGCCGCCACCAGCACGAGCGCGGTCTGCAATTCGCGCACTTCGCTCACCTCGTGCAGGGTGATGCCGTGGTCGTGGCACAGCGACAGGATGTGGTCGGCATAGGAGGGGCTCTGGTCCTTGGGAAAGACGATGAGCCGGGTGTGTTCGAGCAGTTCAAGGTCGACCGGCCCTTCGCCTGCGGCATCGGCATGGTCGGCGGGCAGCGCCATCAGCATCGATTCCTCGCGCAGCACCTCGCGCTCGAGGGCGGCATCCTCGATTCGCACCCGGCCCAGCGCTGCATCGATCCGCCCGTCTTTCAGCGCCTCGATCTGCTCCAGGCTGGTCATCTCGCTCAGGCTGATCTGCACCTGCGGAGCGATCTTGTGGTAATGGCGGATCAGGCGCGGCAATTGCGCGTGGAACACCGAAGGCACCAGCCCGATCACCAGCCGCCTTTGCCCGCCGGCCACGAAGCGGTGCATCGTCTCGGCCATCTGGTCGATGCGCTGCGTGACCTGCATGGCCTGTTCGTACAGCAGCCGCCCGGCCGGCGTCAGCGCCAGCGGGCGCGCCTCGCGGTCAAACAGGGGGGCGCCAATCTCGGCCTCCAGTTCCTGGATGCGCTTGCTCAGCGGCGGCTGGGCGATGTGCAGGGCCGCCGCCGCGCGAGTAAAGCTGCGCGCCCCGGCAACGGCAATGAAATAGCGCAGGCGCCTCAGGTCGATCATGGTTGTGGCCCGCCGGAAAGAGGAGAAACGAAGGACAATCTAGCAGCAAAGCGCCGATGGGAAAGATGGCGGCGCGCCGTGTTGCGCAAGGCTTGACCGATAGTCGTCATCAAATCATCATGCCTGCCATGCAATTGGCATGGAAAGACTTTTCCGAAAATCAGGAGCATGGCATGGTAAATCGCGTAAAGGCATTGCGGGCAATGCCGGGGTTGTTTTGCGCGATTGCTCTTGCCGCTGTGCCGGGCCTTGCCGCGGCCGAGTGCAAGGTGACCAATTACGGCGCGCTGCCGGTCGAGGTGGTGGGCCAGCGCGCGACCACCATGGCCAAGATCAACGGGCAGGACACGCGCTTCATTCTCGATACCGGGGCGACTTTCGGCTTCATGGCGCGCGCCAATGTCGAGGCGATGGGCCTGCGCCGCGAGGCGGCGCCCTTTGGCCTGCGCATGGGCGGCATTGGTGGCAGCCTCAGCCCCGATCTGACGCGGGTGAAAAGCTTTGGCATTCTGAACGGCACGCTCAGCAATATCGAGTTCCTGGTGGGCGGTTCGGATGCCGGCACGGGGCTGATCGGCGCCAATCTGCTCGATGTTGTCGATGCCGATGTCGATCTGGCCAGCGGGCGCTTTGCCCTGCTCAAGCCTGTGGGCTGCGAAAAGCTGGCGATGGCCTATTGGACCAAGGACGGCCAGTACAGCCAGACCGACCTGCACCCGGCCGGCAACACCTTCGACCGGCGCAGCTTTGTAACGGTAACGATTAACGGCCACCCGGTGCGCGCCATGCTCGACAGCGGGGCAATGGCCACGGTCATCACCCGCCGCGCGGCCGAAAGGTCGGGGGTGGACATGTCGGCCGCTGGCTCTGAAACCGCCATGCGCAGCCGGGGCGTTGGCAGCCGCACGCAAAAGGCATGGGTCGTGCCGGTCGAGAGCTATTCGATTGGTGAGGAAACGGTGCACCACGGCAAGCTCGAGGTGATCGACGATGTGATGGGCGAGGGGCCGGATGCGCCCGATATGCTGCTGGGCATCGACTTTTTCCTCAGCCATCATATCTTCATCGCCAACAGCCAGCGCAAGCTGTACTTCACCTATAATGGCGGCCGCGTGTTTACCATGGGCAGCGTGCCCAAGGGCGCCGCTCAGGCAGCGGCCGCCACCAGCGACGATGAGCCCAAGACCGCCGCCGCCTTTGCCCTGCGCGGGCAGGCCCGCCTTTCGCGCGGGGAGGGGGCATTGGCGCTGGCCGATCTGGAACAGGCGGTGAGCCTTGATGGCAATGTGGCGGCCTATCGGCTGGCGCGGGCCAGGGCGCGACTGGCGGCGGGCAAGGCTGGCGGCGCCGATCCTGTGGGCGCGGCGCTGGCCGATCTGGACGCGGCGCTGCGGCTCGACGCGCAGAACCTGGACGCGCTGCTGCTGCGCGCCCAGCTGCGCTTTGCCCGCAAGGACCGCG
>DATMUT010000514.1:0-2071 GCA_035563755.1 Novosphingobium sp. | reverse complement strand
GGGTCCGGTACAGCCAATGACGCGCACGGCAAGATGGCTTGGCGAGATTGGACGAAATTTCTTTGCGCGTTTTAGCGTGGCGTAATGGGCACATGGGACACCATATGACGCCTTGAGTGCCAACCGGGCGAGGATTCTTGGCCGATGGGGTAGCTTTACGACGATTGTCGCGCTATGGGGCGGCGCTTGTTCCCTGCCCGACAAGGTTCATCGCGCGCCAGCAATGGTGGTTGCGGCGTTGGCAGGCCCTTTTCATCCCCGCTGGCGTGCCAGCCCCAAAATTTGCGAGTTCTATGCCCTTTTCCCGGCTGCCCACCCCTGTTTTCGACGCGCTCACCGAGCGCGGTTATGCCAGCCCGACTCCGGTGCAGGCAGCTGTGCTCGAGGCCGATGCCGAAGGGCGCGACCTGCTGGTTTCGGCGCAGACCGGCTCGGGCAAGACGGTGGCATTTGGCGTGGCCATGGCTGGCCCGCTGATGGGCGAGAGCGGGCGACTCGAGACAGCCGGCGCGCCGCGCGCGCTGGTCATTGCGCCCACGCGCGAACTGGCGCTGCAGGTCAGCCGCGAGCTGGAATGGCTGTTCGCCAAGGCCGGCGCGCGCATCGTGACCTGCGTTGGCGGCATGGATCCGGGCCGCGAGCGGCGTGCCCTCTATTCGGGCGCGCACATCGTGGTGGGCACGCCGGGCCGCCTGCGCGACCATCTCGAGCGCGGGGCACTCGACCTCTCCTCGATCAATTTCGTCGTGCTCGACGAGGCTGACGAGATGCTCGACATGGGCTTCCGCGACGATCTCGAAGAGATCCTCGACGCGACCCCCGAACAGCGCCGCACCTTCCTGTTCTCGGCCACCATGCCCAAGCAGATCGTCGCGCTGGCCCGCACCTATCAGCGCGACGCGCTGCGCATCTCGACCATCACCGAAGAGCGCGGTCATGGCGACATTTCGTATCAGGCGGTGGCCGTGACCCCGTCCGACATCGAACATGCCGTGGTCAACCTGCTGCGCTTCCACGAGGCCGAGACGGCGATCCTGTTCTGCGCCACGCGCGACAATGTGCGCCATCTGCACGCCACGCTGGTCGAGCGCGGCTTTGCCGCCGTCGCGCTGTCGGGCGAGCATAGCCAGAACGAGCGCAACCACGCGCTGCAGGCGCTGCGCGATGGCCGCGCCCGCGTGTGCGTGGCCACCGACGTTGCCGCGCGCGGCATCGACATTCCCACGCTCACGCTGGTGGTCCACGTCGAACTGCCGCGCGACGCCGAGACGCTGCAGCACCGTTCGGGCCGCACGGGCCGCGCCGGGCGCAAGGGCACGGCCGTTCTGGTCGTGCCGTTCCCGCGCCGCCGCCGGGTCGAGATGATGCTGCGTTCGGCGCGCATCAACGCCCAGTGGACCGACGTGCCCAGTGCTGCTGCCATTCGCGAGCGCGATGCCGAGCGCCTGCTGGCAACGCTGCTGGCGCCGGCCGATGTGGCTGATGCGCAGGATCAGGTCGAGGATCAGGGCGAGGACCGGACCGAGGCCAATGGCGAGCTGGCCATTGCCGAAAAGCTGCTCGAGGCCAAGTCGCCGCTGGAGCTGGCGCTGGCACTGGTGCGCGCCCACTCCAAGGCGCTGCCTCAGCCCGAGGAGCTGATCGACCTGTCGAGCGCGGATGCGCAGCGCGGCGTGAAGCGCCCCGGCTTTGACGATGTGATGTGGTTCCGCATGGACATCGGCCGCCGTCAGAACGCTGATCCGCGCTGGATCCTGCCGCTGCTGTGCCGCCGCGGCCATGTTTCGCGCGGCGAGATCGGCGCGATCCGCATTTCGGCCAACGAGACCTTCTTCCAGGTGCCCAGCGCCATTGCCGGCAAGTTCCAGGCCGCGCTGCAGCGCACCGCGCGCGAAGGCGCCGAGGACGAGAGCGGCATCCACATCGAGCAGTCGGCCGAAGCGCCGCGCGATGTGGCCCGCCAGCGTGGCCGCGAGCCGCAGGGCGAGCGTGGCTATCACCGTGGTCGCGGGCCGCGCGGCCCCAACGATGGCGGCCATCATGGCGGTGGCAACCATGGCGGCGAAGGCGG
>DATMUT010000513.1:0-3384 GCA_035563755.1 Novosphingobium sp. | reverse complement strand
GGCGACCTGCTGATCGGCGCGGATGGCGTGAAATCGGTGGTTCGCACCCTGTTCGATCCGCAGCCGGCCCATTTCACCGGCCATGTGGCGGTGCGCGCGCTGGTCAGCATCGACGAGGCCCTGCGCGAATTTGCCGACAAGCCGGGCAATTTCATCGGCCATAACCGCACCGTCGTCTATTACCCGCTGCGCGGCGGCACCCTGCTCAATCTGGTGTTCTTCAGCCGGCAGGAGGGCTGGACCGAAGACGGCTGGACGATCCCCGCGACGCAGGCCGAATTGCAGCAGATGTTCGCGGGCTGGTGCGCGCCGGTGCAGACCATCATCGCGCGCACCGATCCGGCCTCGCTGTTCAAATGGGCGATCAATGCGCGCTCGAAACTGCCGACATGGACGTTTGCCGACCGGGTGGTGCTGATGGGCGATGCCGCGCATGCGATGACGCCGTTCCTGGGGCAGGGCGCGTCGAGCGCCATCGAGGACGGGGTGGTGCTGGGCCGCGCTTTGGCTGCCTCTGCCACCCGCGCCGAGGGGCTGCGCCGTTATGAGGCGGCACGGATGGAGCGCGCCAGCCTGATCCAGGCCGAATCCAACGCTCAGGCCAATCGCATGCAGGATAAGGACACCGACAATTTCGACAAGAAAGTCCTGCGCAACGAGGAGACGCTGGGCCTGTTTGGCTATGACAGCGGCACCGTAGCCGTCTGAGCATCCCACTTCGCAATCCCCAGTTCCCCCAGCATAGTGAGGCGCAGATGCCTTTTTCAGCCAGGCGACATTCCGGCCAGATCCGCTATCGCACCCCCGCCGGCGAGCGCGGCCGCGAGGATTTCGCCATCGACGTGCGCGAGAGCGGGCGCACCATCCGGGCCTATTGCGAGATCGACGATGACGCGCTGACCCGCGACGCCAGCTGGACGCTCGACCCGGCCGGCATGCCGGTCGAGGGGCATGTGCGGGTGGTGCAGGGGGGCGAACTGGTCGGCAGCAGCTGGTATCGCTTTACCGAAAGCGACACGGAATGCGAGAGCCTGACGCGGCGCATGGGGCGCTCGTCTCAGCGGTTGCCGGGGCGGCGGGCCTATCTGGGGCTGCATCCTCTGATCGGGGACGGCATGATTGCGCTGGCGCGCGGCCGCGATGCGCCCGGCCTCGAGCGGATGATCGACAGTGTCACCTGCTCCTATGACCTCAATGGCGAGACCGGCCTGGTCGCCCTGCCGATCGGGATCGCGGTCACCTATGTGGGCTGCGAGACGATCACTGTGCCGGCCGGCACCTTCGCCGGCGACCATTATCTGCTGCGCTGGCAACCGCATTGGCCGCCGGCAAAACTGTGGGTGTATGGTCCCGACTGTGTTTTCCTGCGCATGTCGTGGGAGGTGTCGAACACCACGTCCGAGCTGGTGTCCTTCGCCACGGGCACGGGCGATCGTTCGCCGCAATTTGCCTGACCTATCCGCCCAGCGGCCAGAATAGTGTCGACAGTCGACCATGCGGCGCTGTTGCCTTCTCCTGCCTCACCATCGGAGAACAATCATGACGGCCATCCAGACCTGCGTTCCCGCTGTCGCCCCCCTGCGCCTGAAACTGTTCTATGGCGTGGGGCAGGTCGGCGCACAGATTTTCCGCGATACGCCTGCCGTGCTGTTGCCGCTGTTCATGACCACGCTGCTGGGCGTACCGGCATGGATGGCAGGGCTGGCGGTGCTGTTGCCCAAGCTGTGGGTGATCTTTTGCGATCCGCTGGTGGGCGGCTGGTCGGACCGGCTGCAGCCCCGGCGCGGGCGGGGCGGCTTTCTGGCCACAGGGGCGGTGCTGGCCGCGCTCGGCTTTATGGCGCTGTTCCTGGTGACCCGCTATCCTTCGCCATTCCTCGCAGCGGTGGCGGTCTGCCTGCTGTTCCTGCTGGCCTCGACCGGCTTCAGCGCCTTTTCGGTGCCCTATCTGGCGCTGGCCGCAGAGCTGTCGGCAGACCCGCATGAACGCACCCGCATCCTGCTCTATCGCATGACCTTTGCGATTGCCGGCGTGCTATTGGGTGTTGGCCTGGCGCAGCCGGTGGTCTTTCACTTCGGTGGCGGCGCGCATGGCTGGCACGTCATGGCGGTGCTGTTTGGCGGGGTGTGCCTGGTGTCGATGCTGGCCACGGCGCTGGCCTTCTGGCGCTTTCGCTCGCCGCGGCCGGCCACGCCGCCGCTTACGCTGGCCGGGCAATTGCGCGTGGCGCTGGCCAATCGGCCGTTTCGCCTGCTGACGCTGGTGCATTTCATCCAGAGCCTGGGCCAGGCATCGAGCTATTCGGTGATCGGGCTGGTCTATCTGTATGCGGTCCGCAACATCGCCATCTTGCCGGTCTTCGTGCTGGGCATGAGTGCTGCCGGCCTGCTGAGCCAGCCCTACTGGCTGCGCAGTTCGCGGCGGCATGGCAAATTGCGCATGTTCGTGGTCGCCTCGGGCCTGTGGTCGCTGATCACCATCACCTGGATCTTTGTGGGGCTGGCGGGCGACAGCCGGCTGCCGGGCGGCATGCGGGTCGAGGACGCGCTGGTGTTGCTGCGCGGCGTGCTGCTGGGCGTGGTCAATTCCGGCTTTACGCTGCTGGCCATCTCGATGCTGACCGACACGATCAGCCACGGCCAGCGCAACAATGACCGTTCGGTCGAGGGCGGCCTGGCAGGCATCTGGTCGGCGGCGGAGAAGCTGGCCTTTGCCGCAGGGCCGGCGCTGGGCGGCGTGTTGCTCAGCCTGAGCGGCTATGTCTCGTCGACGCATGGGCCGGTCGCGCAATCGCCACAGGCGATCCTGGGCATTCTGGCGCTCTATTCGCTGGTGCCGGCAGGGTTTTGTCTGGGGTCGCTGCTGCTGCTGCGCGGCTATCGCCAGAGCTTTGGCGAGCCGGCATGACCGGCGCGCCTTCCGCTCTGGCCCCGGTCCTAGTCCTTGGCGATGTCGGCGATGGTCTGGTGATAGCTCTGGGCGCTGTGCTTGTGTTCCAGTTCGCTGCGGCGCTGTTTCGCCAGATAGAACAGGCGGTCGTAAAAGCCCTGACGCCAGCCTTCGCGCTCGCTCAGGATCGCCTCGTCCAGGTTCAGGTCCTCGATCTCCTGCGCCAGATCAATGCCGCGCCGGGCCGCGACGATCTCGGCCGAATTCAGCCTTTCGCGCAGCACCGCCATTTCCTCGGCCAGGACCAGGATCATGGAGAGGGCATCGTCGACGCCGGGGGTTTCGAAAAAATCAGGGCGCTTGCCCTGGACGGTGCGGGGGAGTGTTTCGGTCATGGTTGCAAAATAGCATTGCCAAGAGATACTGCAACACATTTCGCCTAATAATCCAAATAACCGCATCGCTATTGAATAATACATGTCATGTATATTTGAG
>DATMUT010000512.1:0-8199 GCA_035563755.1 Novosphingobium sp. | reverse complement strand
GCGGCCGCCACCGACACCTGCTGGCCCACAATGGTACGCAGCAAGGTGGCATAGCCGCGCGTGCGGATGCGCGGTTCGGGATAGCCCACGCGGGCGAGGGCGGCGGCAATGCCCGGCTCGCGCGCGGCGATGGCGTCGAGCCCTGCGGTGATTGCCTCTGCGCTCAGGCCCATGGGTACGCATCCTTTCGCTGTGTTGCTTGCGGCCGGTCAACGACGGCGCCGCGCACCCTTGCGCATTTCGCCCCGTTGCCAAACCCCGAGCCAGCCTATAGCAGCCGGCGCGGGCCATAGGTGGCGCAAGAGAAGGATGACATCAATGCCGAAGCTGGTTGTGGTCAATCACGCGGGTGAGGAAAAGGAAATCGAGGCGAGCGTGGGCCGCACGGTCATGGAAGTGATCCGCGACGCCGGCTTTGACGAGATGCTGGCGCTGTGCGGCGGCTGCTGCTCTTGCGCGACGTGCCACGTGCACATCGACCCGGCCTTTGCCGACAAGCTGCCCCCCGTCAGCGCCGATGAGGACGACCTGCTCGACAGCAGCGACCACCGCGACGGCAATTCGCGCCTGTCGTGCCAGCTGCCCGTCACCGACGCGCTTGACGGCATGCGCGTGACCATCGCCGAGGCCGACTGAGCCTTTGGCGCCAGAGGCCTGCCGGGACGCTTGCGCGCACCCGGCAGGCGCTGCCATCTGTGGTGGCAAATGCGGCGCGGGGCGTTTGCCCGCTTGCGCCGGCGCGCGCCTGACCCTACCTGAGTGCCCATGACGATTTCGACTGCCAGCGCACATTCGCTCGACCTTATCGGCAACACGCCTCTCGTCCTGCTCAAGGGCCCCAGCGAGGCGGCAGGGTGCGAGATCTGGGGCAAGTGCGAGTTTGCCAACCCCGGCGCCAGCGTGAAGGACCGCGCGGCGCTGTGGATCCTGCGCGATGCGGTGGCGCGCGGCGCCATCCAGCCGGGCGGCACCATTGTCGAGGGTACGGCGGGCAACACCGGCATCGGCCTTGCGCTGGTGGCCAACGCGATGGGTTACAAGACGATCATCGTCATGCCCGAGACCCAGTCGCGCGAGAAGATGGACACGCTGCGCGCATTGGGCGCCGAGCTGGTGCTGGTGCCGGCCGCGCCTTTCAGCAATCCGGGCCATTTCGTCCACACCTCGCGCCGTTTGGCCGAGGAAACGCCGGGCGCTGTCTGGGCCAACCAGTTCGACAATATCGCCAACCGCAAGGCGCATATCGAATCGACCGCGCCCGAGATCTGGGCGCAGATGGATGGCCGCATCGACGGCTTTACCTGTGCTGCCGGCACGGGCGGCACGATTGCCGGCGTCGGCATGGGTCTCAAGGCGTTTGACGAGAACATCACCATCGCCCTGACCGACCCGCATGGCGCGGCGCTGTACAATTACTACGCCCATGGCGAGCTGAAGGCCGAGGGCAATTCGGTGGCCGAGGGCATCGGGCAGGGGCGCATCACCGCCAACCTCGAGGGCGCGCCCATCGACACGCAGTTCCGCATCTCGGACGAGGAAGGGCTGGAGTGGGTCCGCCGCCTGCTCTCGGAAGAAGGGCTGGCGCTGGGGCTGTCGAGCGGGATCAACGTGGCGGGCGCGGTGGCGCTGGGGCGCAAGCTGGTGGCAGAGGGCAAGCCTGCGCCGCGCGTGGCCACCATCCTGTGCGATACGGGCTTTCGCTACCTCTCCACGCTCTACAACCGCCAGTGGCTCGAGGCGAAGGGGTTGCCGGTCTTCCCCTGGCTGGCCTGATGGTATATCCTGCCTGACCAATGAGCCAGGTCGGTCATCCTCTGCTGGCGGATCAGATCGCATCCGCCCAGCCCCATGTCGAGCCTTCGCCCCGCGAGGTGCGCGCGCAGATGGTGCAGCGCCTGCAGGTCGGACTGTTCGGTCTGGCGCTGATGCTGCTGCTGGTCGCGCTGGCCAGCATCATCATGCAGCACGCCCGCGTCAGCGATGCGGCGGGCGTTGCCAGCGCGCAGTCAAGCACCTCGGCCAGCACCTCGGGCACGGTTGATCCGCTGGCCGACATTGGCGTCGTGCCCTCGGCCGATGGGGCCAAGCGTTCTGGCGCGTCGCGCGCCACCTCCAGCGCCGAGCGCTGATTCTCTCCTGACAGCACTGTGTTGGGCATTTGCCGGCGCCATACTGGGCGCGGGCGGGGTGTTGTGCTGCGCCTCTTCCACCTGTTGCGCGATTTGCGGGAAAGTGCGGGAGAGGCGTGCAGCCTGCCATTCCTGCCTCGGGGAAACGGCGGGAACGGCTGGGAAATGACCTGATTTCCAAGGGAATTCTCGTATTTATCCTTAAAAATTCGTCACCAGGCCGATCCGCGGCAGGTTGCCGAATTTTCAAATAAATTGTTCTAAATCAATTAGATGAAAAATGACGGGGCAGAATGTGGCAGATTTTCCCGCATTGTGGCTTCCCTGCCCGGTCGAGAGAGGATAAGTAAGGAACATCGGACAATCGGTTTGCTGCCTCCGGCTGGAGGAAGGGCGATTCGCCTTCGGGCGATTTGCCGCAGGCATGCCTGTTGTCTGTCCATGCGGGGTCCTTCGACTGACGGGGTGAAACAGGGGTGACTGGCCAGCCGGTCATTTTCAGCGGGCAGGGGTTCTCGCCCAAGGGCGACAAGGACCGCTTCGTGCTGCCTGCCGCCTTCCGCAAGACTGTCACCCAATCCAGCGGGAACAAAGGCGTGCTGCTCGTCTCCAAACACGACAAATGGCCTTGCCTGATCGGCTATGGCCTGTCGCGCCGCGAGACCTTGCTGGCGCAGATCGACCGCGAAGAGGAAATGGCCGCCCGCGCGCAAACGCCCTTCGACCGCGACATGCGCTATTTCCAGCTGTTCGACGACACCGAGATCAGCTTCGACACCTCGGGCCGCTTCGTGATCCCTGCGCATTTGCGCAAGCTGGCGGGCATGGGCGAGGCGATCTACTTCCAGGGCGCTGGCCCGTTTTTCACCCTGTGGGCGCCCGAAGTGCTGGCCGCCCAGGACGGGCCGCAATGGGCCAGCGCGCAGGCCGCCTGCGCCCATCTGATGGCCGAGCCGGGCAGGGGGCGCAAATGAGCAAGACACACGCGCCCGCCACCGACAGCATCCTGGCCTCGATCCCGCTTGATGCCCCGCACATTCCCGTGCTCATCGACGAGGTGATTGCCGCCCTTGCCCCGGCGCCCGGGCAGGTCATTGTCGACTGCACCTTTGGCGCGGGTGGCTACACGCGCGCCCTGCTCGATGCGGGCGCGACGGTGCACGCCTTCGACCGCGACCCCGATGCCATTGCCGCCGGCCGCCTGTGGGCCGAGGCGCAGGGCGATGCGCCGCGCCTGATCCTGCACCCGCGCCGTTTTTCCGAGATCGCCGATGCGCTGGCCGATGTCGGCCCGGTCGATGGCATCGTGGCCGACATCGGCGTGTCGAGCATGCAGCTGGACCAGCGCGAGCGCGGTTTTGCCTTTGCCAGCGACGGCCCGCTCGACATGCGCATGTCGCAGGATGGCCCCAGCGCCGCCGACTTCTGCAACACCGCCGACGAGGCCGCGATTGCCGACGTGATCTACCTCTATGGCGAGGAGCGCCAGTCGCGCCGCGTGGCCCGCGCGATCGTGGCGGCCCGTCCGCTGACCACCACGGGCGAGCTGGCCGCCGTCGTGCGCCGCGCGCTGGGGCACAAGCCGGGTGCGCCCAAAGACCCGGCCACGCGCAGCTTCCAGGCCATCCGCATCCATGTGAACGACGAGCTGGGCGAGCTGGAGACGCTTCTGGCCGCCTCGGCCGGGCTGCTGGCGCCGGGCGGCAGGCTGGCGATCGTCAGCTTCCACAGCCTTGAGGACCGCATCGTCAAGCAGTTCCTCAAGGACGCTGCCGGTGGCCAGCAGGCCACCTCGCGTTATCTGCCCGTGACCGCCGATCAGCGGCCCGCGCTGTTCGAACACATCAGCAAGGCCATTCGTGCGAGCGAGGCCGAAACGGCGCGCAACCCGCGCTCGCGCTCGGCCACGCTGCGTCACGCCATCCGCACTCACACCCCTCTCCCGACCCGCGACACGTCCCGGAGGAGCGCATGAACCTGACCCGCGACCGGATGCACACGATCGGCTGGGGCATGGCCCTGACGATCTGCTTTGCCCTGACGATGGTGCTGACCTTTCGGGTCAATGCGGTGAAAAGCCAGGTGCGCCTGGCGGACCGGCAGATCCTGGCGCTCAAGCAGGAGAAGCTGGCGCTCGACACCGAGTTCGAGACGCGCGCCAGCCAGCAGCAGCTCAAGGCCTTCAACGACGTGGACTTTGGCTATCAGTCGCCCACGGCCGGGCAATATCTGGAAAGCGAGCGGCAACTGGCGGCGCTGGGCAAGCCGCGCGCGCCCGATGCGCCCGCGCCCATTCGCGTGGCCGCGGCCGATGGCGATACGGGCCAGGTGCGGGTGATGCCCGCGATTGTGGCGCAGGACCAGAGCGCGACCGACGCGCCGGCTCCGCCCCGCCGCAAGGGCCACGCGCAAGACCTGGGTGATCGCTTGTCACATGTCTCGGGCGGGGAGCGGCGCGAGTGAGCGGGGCGAGCATACCGGCCGGCACAAGCGGCCGGGTCAACACGGTGATTTCCGCCGGACGTGCCGATCTGGTGCATGTCCGGCGTTTCGCTTTGGCGCAGGCGCGCATGCGGGCGCTTTGGGTGCTGGTGGGTTTTGCCGCTTTCGCGCTTATCGCGCTGGCGCAGATCGTGCATCTGGGCTTTAGCGACGCTGCCCGCACGGGCGACAGCGATGGCACGCTGCTGCCCGACCGGGGCGAGATCCTTGACCGCAACGGGCAGCCGCTGGCGCGCGACTTTCCTTCTTACGCCCTGTGGTTCAACCCCAAGGCGCTGGGCGATGGCGCGCCTCTGGTGCGCTCGCCGCGCGAGGTGGCGCAGGCGCTGGTCCGCATCTTCCCCGATGAAAACGTCGATGTGCTGACCACCAAGCTCGCCTCGGGCAAGCCGGGCTATCTGCGCCACCGCATCATGCCCGAGGAAGCCAACCGCATCCACGATCTGGGCGAGCCGGCGCTGGAATTCCCCCGCGAGACAGGGCGCTATTACCCGCAAGGGACGATGGCGGCCCATATTCTGGGCTATGTCGATTCGACCGGCCACGGGCAGGTGGGCATGGAGGCGGTGTTCGACAAGCAGCTGCGCGACCCGACGACGCGCGGCACGCCCTCGGTGCTCTCGATCGACACGCGGGTGCAGGGCGCGCTCGAGGATGAGCTGGCCTGGGGCATGCACCGTTCGCAGGCCAAGGGCGCGGCGGGCATCGTGCTCGATGTCGATACCGGCGAGGTGCTCGCGCTGGCCTCGCTGCCCTCGTTCAACCCCAACAACCTGCGCCCCGAGGACGTGTCCGACAGCTCTGGCCCCTCGGGTCAGGCCAACATCTTCAACCGCGCCACCAACCAGACCTATGAGCTGGGCAGCGTGATCAAGCCGATCACCGTTGCCACGGCTATCGAAGCGGGCGTCATCACCAATCTGGCCAAGCGCTATCCGGCCGGCGCGCCGCTCAAGATTGCCGGCATCACGATCCATGACGATGAAAATCTGGGCTCGAGCATGAACATCATCGAGGCCCTGATCCATTCCTCGAACATCGTGCTGGCGCAGGTGGGCGACGCCCTGGGCGCTGTGCGCATGCAGTCCACTCTCGAGAAGCTGGGCTTTAACGAGCGCCCCTATATCGAGCTGCCTGCCCGCGGCCGCCCGGTCTGGCCACGTGGCGACAAGAACGGGCAATGGTCGCGCGTGACGACGGTCACGGCCGCCTTTGGCCATGGTTTTGCGATCACGCCGCTGCATCTGGCCTCGGCCTATGCGGCGCTGGTCAATGGCGGCATCTGGCGCCCGGCCACCCTGCACAAGCTGGCGCCCGATCAGGTGCCCGCCGGCCGCCGCATCCTGGCCGCCAGCACCAGCGCCCGCATGCGCCAGCTGCTGCGCTCGATCGTCGAGGTGGGCACCGGGCGCAAGGCTGACGCCCCCGGTTTCCGCATTGGCGGCAAGACCGGCACCGCCGAACGCGGTGACAAGGCGGGTTATCACCGGGATCAGGTGATCGCGACCTTTGCGGCGGCTTTCCCTATGGATCATCCGCGCTATGTGGTGATTGCCATGCTTGACCAGCCCAAAGCCAATGCCGCCACCTCGTTCCAGCGCACCGCCGCGTGGAATGCCGCGCCTGTGGTGGGCCGGGTGATCCCGCGCATCGGGCCGCTGCTGGGCATCATGCCCGACCTCACGCGCGACATCGACATCACCGACATCGCCCCGCTCATTGCCAACGGGAACGGCGAATGAGGCTTTCCCAGCTTCTGGCCGGGGCCGTGCCGGGCGGGGGCCAGGATGTGCCCGTGACAGGTTTTGCCATCGACAATCGCAAGGTGGCGCCGGGCAATGTCTTTGGTGCCTTTCCGGGCGCGCGGGTGAATGGCGAGGATTTTATCCCGCAGGCCGTTGCCGCCGGGGCCGTTGCCATCGTCGCCCGCCCCGAGGCGCGGGTCGAGGGCGCGATCCACATTGCCGATGCCAATCCGCGCCGGGCCTTTGCGCAGCTGGCCGCCGGCTTTTACGCGCCCTTTCCCGATGTGGCGGTGGCCGTGACCGGCACCAACGGCAAGACCAGCACTGTCGAGCTGACCCGCCAGATTTGGCGCATGGCCGGTTGCCGCGCGGCCTCGATCGGCACGCTGGGCATCACCACCCCGCAGGAGACGACCTACACGGGCCTGACCACGCCCGACGTGGTGACGTTTCTGGCCAACATGGCCGGCCTTGCGCGCGAGGGTGTGACCCATGTCGCCTTCGAGGCGTCGAGCCACGGCCTGTCGCAATACCGCAGCGAGGGGCCGCGCGTGGTGGCCGGCGCCTTTACCAACCTCTCGCGCGATCACCTCGATTACCACGCGACGATGGAAGACTATTTCGCCGCCAAGATGCGCCTGTTCGACGAGGTGGTGGCCGAGCACGGCACGGCGGTGATCTGGGCCGACGATGAATGGTCGACCAACGCCATCGCCCATGCCCGGATGCGCGGCCTGCACCTGGTGACCGTGGGCGAGCGGGGCGAGACGATCCGCCTGCTGGGGCGCACGCCGGGCCATCTGGGGCAGGTGCTGGCCATCGAGCACGAGGGTGTGGCGCGACGGGTCGAACTGCCGCTGATCGGCGCGTATCAGGCGGCCAATGCGCTGGTTTCGGCGGCGCTGGCCATGGCTGGCGGCATTGGCGCCGAGGCCGCCTTTGGCGCGCTGGCCCGCCTGCAACCGGTGCGCGGCCGGCTCGAGCGCGCGGCGATCACGCCGCAGGGCGCGCCGGCCTATGTGGACTACGCCCACACGCCCGACGCGCTGGCCGCGGCCATTGCCGCGCTGCGCCCGCATTGCGAAGGGCAACTGATCGTGGTGTTTGGCGCTGGCGGCGACCGCGACGCTGGCAAGCGCCCCGAGATGGGCCGCATTGCCGCCCTGCGCGCCGATGTCGCCATCGTGACCGACGACAACCCGCGCGGCGAGGAGCCGGCGGCCATTCGCGCGGCTATTCTGGCGGGCATGGCCGGGGCACACCGCGCGCAGGTGCACGAAACAGGCGACCGCCGCGCGGCCATCGCTCAGGCCATGGCCATGGCCGGCGCGGGTGACATCGTGTTGATCGCGGGCAAGGGACATGAACAGGGTCAGATCATCGGCCGGGGCAGCGACGCGCGCGTGCTGCCGTTCGACGACGTGGCCGTGGCGCGGGAATGCGCCGGGAGTAATGCACAATGAGTACGAAGAAGGCCCGGATCATGGCTTGGCCCGCTAACCCCGCCGACAATCTGCCCCAGCCGCTGTGGACCATCGAGGAGGTGGCCAAGGCCACCGGCGGCAAGGTGGGCGGCGCGCCGGCCAACGGCCTGCTCTCGAATGTGGCGACCGATTCGCGCGAGATCGTCGATGGCGGGCTGTTCTTTGCCATGCAGGGCGAGGCGATGGATGGCCACCGCTTCATCCCCACCGCTTTCGAGCGCGGGGCAGGCGCGGCCATTGTCGAGCGCAGCGTCGAGCAGCCCCATGTGCTGGTGAAGGACAGCTTTGCCGCGCTGCAGGCGCTGGCTGCTGCTGCCCGCGCGCGCGTGGCGCCCGAGG
>DATMUT010000511.1:0-10533 GCA_035563755.1 Novosphingobium sp. | reverse complement strand
CGGCAGGAAGGGTGGGTGAGGGGCTTTGCCCTCTCGGCTTGACAAATTCGCGGCCATCGCCTGTTAGCCGCGCTATATCCCTGCCTTATCCCCGCCCTCAAGGAAAGAGGGCACATGGAAAGAGTTGACATGCATTCGCTTGGCCATCCCTATCGTTCGCACACTTGCGGCGCGCTGAACCTGGAACATGTGGGCGCGGCCGTGCGCCTGTCGGGCTGGGTCCATCGCAAGCGCGACCATGGCGGCGTGCTGTTCGTCGACCTGCGCGACCACTATGGCATCACCCAGATCGTGGCCGACAGCGACAGCCCGGCGCTGCCCGTGCTCGAATCGCTGCGCGTCGAGAGCGTGGTGACGATCGAGGGCGAGGTGAAGGCGCGTAACGCCGCCACCGTGAACGCCGGCCTGCCCACCGGCGCCATCGAGGTGTTCGCGCGCGGCGTGACGGTGCTCTCGGCCGCGGCCGAGCTGCCCATGCCGGTGGCCGGCGAGCAGGAATATCCCGAGGATATCCGCCTGCGCTACCGCTTCCTCGACCTGCGCCGCGAGACGCTGCACGCCAATATCGTGAAGCGCACGCAGGTCATCTCGGCCATGCGCCGGGCGATGGAAGACACCGGCTTCACCGAATATTCGACGCCGATCCTGACCGCGAGCAGCCCCGAGGGCGCGCGCGACTTCCTGGTGCCCAGCCGCATCCACGCGGGCAAGTTCTATGCGCTGCCCCAGGCGCCCCAGCAGTACAAGCAGCTGCTGATGGTGGCCGGTTTCGACCGCTATTTCCAGATCGCCCCCTGCTTCCGCGACGAGGACCCGCGCGCCGACCGCCTGCCGGGCGAGTTCTACCAGCTCGACCTCGAGATGAGCTTTGTGACTCAGGAAGAGGTGTGGGAGACGATGGAGCCGGTCATTGGCGGCATCTTCGAGAAGTTTGCCGACGGCCGCCACGTGACGCCCACCGGCAGCTTCCCGCGCATCGCCTATGACGACGCCATCCTGAAGTACGGCAGCGACAAGCCCGACCTGCGCAACCCGCTGATCATCTCGGATGTGTCGCACCACTTCACCACCTCGGGCTTTGGCCTGTTCGAGAAGATCGTGGGCACGGGCGGCGTGGTGCGCGCCATTCCGGCGCCGGCTACCGCCGACAAGAGCCGCAAGTTCTTCGACGAGATGAACGACTGGGCGCGCTCCGAGGGCTATGCGGGCCTGGGTTACGTGACCCGCAAGGGCGGCGAGTTTGGCGGCCCCATCGCCAAGAACCACGGCACCGAAGGCATGGAAAAGCTCTATGCCGAGCTGGGCCTTGGCGCTGACGATGGCCTGTTCTTTGCCGCGGGCAAGGCCGATGGCGCCGCCAAGCTGGCAGGCGCCGCGCGCACCCGCGTTGGCAACCTGCTGGGCCTCATCGACGAGAGCCGCTTCGAGCTGTGCTGGATCGTCGACTTCCCGTTCTACGAGTGGGACGAGGACAACAAGAAGGTCGAGTTCGCCCACAACCCCTTCTCGATGCCGCAGGGCGGGCTCGAGGCGCTGACCGACGGGCGCGATCCGCTGAGCATCAAGGCATTCCAGTACGATCTGGTCTGCAACGGCTTCGAGATCGCCTCGGGTTCGATCCGTAACCAGCACCCCGATCTGATGGTCAAGGCCTTCGAGCTGGTGGGCCTTTCGCAGCAGGACGTGGAGGAGCGCTTTGGCGGCCTGTATCGCGCGTTCCAGTATGGCGCGCCGCCGCATGGTGGCATGGCCGCCGGTGTCGACCGCATCGTCATGCTGATCTGCGGGGCGCAGAACCTGCGCGAGATCAGCCTTTTCCCGATGAACCAGCGCGCCGAGGACCTGCTGATGGGCGCGCCTTCGCCGGCGGTGCTCAAGCAGTTGCGCGAATTGCACATCCGCGTGGTCGAGCCGCAGAAGGGCTGAGCCCTTTCGCGGCCCCGCGCAATTCGCGGCGTCGCGCAATGGGGGAGGCTGATGGCGCCTCCCCGCTGGCGCTGGCCGTTCCGATTCGGCACGGAGTTGCCGGAACCGACCCGCCCCGCGCGAGTTTTGCCGTCTTGACGGCGCGCGCTGGCCGGGCTTTCCTGCAACCGGGCCTGGCCCCGGGCAGCCGGGCAGCCGGTCCGGGTCGCAAGGCGTGTTTCCTCGTTCTGGCGGGGTTTTCGGGGCGGTTTGCGCGATTATTGGCGGTTGCGTACCGCGCATCGCTTGCCATCCCTCGCGCCACCCATTAGGGCGCGCGTTGAGTTCCATATTTGCCGCTCGCAGAGGGGAATACCATGAGCACCATCGCAGAACAGGTTACCAAGATCGTTGTCGAGCACCTCGGCGTCGAAGAGGGCAAGGTCACGCCCGAAGCCAGCTTCATCGACGACCTGGGCGCCGACAGCCTCGACATTGTCGAGCTGGTGATGGCCTTCGAGGAAGAGTTCGGCGTGGAAATCCCCGACGACACCGCCGAGAAGATCACCACCGTGCAGGACGCGATCACCTACATCGAGGCCCAGAAGGCCTGATCGCCGTCTGAGGAAGCACCGGCATGAAGCGCTGCCCGGCCATGGGCGGCCTCTGCCGGGCAGCTTCCGGCCTGCCGGCCCCGGCCATTGCGGTCGGGGTGGCACGCCTCGGCCGGAGCAGGGCACTGGCCTTGCCCGGCCCGATGGCGTAAGAGGCGCAAGGGGGATGTCTTGGGCGCGTCAGGGCAAAACGCCCGGCGCAGGGCCTATGTCGGATCACCCGTCGCAAGGCGGTCTGACCTTGGCCTCGTCAGCGGCTTTCCCATCTACGGGCCGCCCAGACCGGCCGGATGCCGGCGAGACTGGCCCGCAGGCGCCCCCGCCCACGGCCCCGCCCGCAGTCACTGGCCCCGGCCCGCAGCAGTCAGGATCACGGAGAATACACAATGCGTCGTGTCGTCGTTACCGGCCTTGGCCTTGTCACCCCGCTGGGGGCCGATGTGGAGACCGTCTGGGCGAACATCCTGGCAGGCAAGTCGGGTGCGGGCCGGATCACCAGGTTCGACACCACCGGCCAGAAGTGCCACATCGCCTGCGAAGTGAAGCCGGCGGACCATGAATATGGTTTCGACGCCAGCAAGCGCGTCGATCACAAGATTCAGCGTCAGGTCGATCCGTTCATCGTCTTTGGCATCGATGCCGCAGGGCAGGCGATCGAGGACGCGGGCCTGACCGACATGCCCGAAGAGATGCGTTTCCGCGCCGGCTGCTCGATCGGCAGCGGCATTGGCGGCCTGCCGGGCATCGAGAGCGAATCGCTGGTGCTGGCCGAAAAGGGCCCCACGCGCGTTTCGCCTCACTTCGTGCACGGGCGCCTGATCAACCTCATCTCGGGCCAGGTCAGCATCAAGTACGGCCTGATGGGCCCGAATCACGCTGTCGTCACCGCTTGCTCGACTGGCGCGCACTCGATTGGCGATGCCGCGCGCATGATCCGCGACGATGATGCCGACATCATGCTGGCCGGCGGCGCCGAGAGCACCATCTGCCCGATCGGCATTGCCGGCTTCGCGCAGGCCCGCGCCCTGTCGACTGCCTTCAACGACGAGCCGACCCGCGCGAGCCGCCCCTATGACAAGGACCGCGACGGTTTCGTCATGGGCGAGGGCGCAGGCGTTGTCGTGCTCGAGGAGTACGAGCACGCGAAGGCGCGCGGCGCCAAGATCTACGCCGAAGTGGTGGGTTATGGCCTCTCGGGCGATGCCTATCACGTGACCGCGCCGCACCCCGAAGGGTCGGGCGCGTTCCGCTCGATGCAGATGGCGCTGAAGAAGGCGGGCATGACCCCGGCCGACATCGACTACATCAACGCTCACGGCACCTCGACCCCGCTGGGCGACGAGCTGGAGCTGGGCGCGGTGCGCCGCCTGTTCGGCGACGAGATCGCCAACGTCTCGATGTCGAGCACCAAGAGCGCGATCGGCCACCTGCTGGGCGGCGCTGGCGCGGTCGAGGCGATCTTCTGCATCCTGGCGCTGCGTGACCAGATCGTGCCGCCCACGCTCAACCTCGACAATCCGTCCGAGGGCTGCGTTGGCGTCGACCTGGTGCCGCACACCGCCAAGAAGCGCGAAGTGCGCGCGGTGCTGAACAATTCCTTCGGCTTTGGCGGCACCAACGCCAGCCTGGTGCTGAAGTCGGTCGAGGGCTGAGCCCCCGCGCTTGCTTCATCGCCAGCTAAGGCGGAACTGAATAAAACCGGCGGGGTTGAGGGGCGGTACATACCGATTCTCGACCCCGCTGTTGTATTGGGCGCAAAGATGAAAAAGCCTTTTCTGATTGCCGGTATCGTGGCGGCGCTGGCGGTGGCCGTGCCGGGGGCAGGGTTGCTGCATGGCTGGTATGGCGCCGGGCCGTTGCCGCATGACGAGACGTTTACCGTGCCCGATGGCGCCAGCATCGCTTCTGTGGCGACGCGGCTGGAAAAGGCGGGGGCTATCACCTCGTCCTACCGCTTCCGGCTGCGGGCGCGTTTGCTGGGCGGGGCAGGGCGCATCAAGGCAGGCGAGTTCCTGCTGCCCAAGGGCGCCAGCGAGCAGCAGATCCTGGCCATCATCGAGGGCGATCAGGCGCTGCGCCGTTTCGTGACCATCCCCGAGGGGCTGCCATCGGTCATGGTGCTCGACAGGCTGAAGGCGCAGTCGATGCTGAGCGGCGATATTCCCGCCCCTGCCGAGGGCAGTGTGCTGCCCGACACCTATGACATCAAGGCAGGCGAAAGCCGCGCCGACCTTGTGGGCCGCATGCAGGCGGCAATGGACAAGGCGCTGGCCGATGAATGGGCCAAGCGCAGCCCCGATACGGTGGCCAAGACCCCGCGCGAGGCGCTCGTGCTGGCCTCTATCGTCGAGAAGGAAACGGGCAAGCCGTCCGAGCGGGCGATGGTGGCCGGGCTCTATTCCAACCGGCTGCGCAAGGGCATCATGCTGCAGGCCGACCCCACGATCATCTACCCCATCACCAAGGGGCGCCCACTGGGCCGCCGCATCCGTCAGAGCGAGATTGTCGCGGTCAACGACTACAATACCTATGCGATGGCGGGGCTTCCCAAGGGGCCGATCACCAATCCGGGGCGGGCCAGCATCGCGGCGGTGCTGCATCCGGCGCATACGCAGGCGCTGTATATGGTGGCCGATGGCACGGGCGGCCACGCCTTCGCCAACACGCTGACCGAGCATAATGCCAATGTGGCGCGCTGGTTTGCGATCCGCCGTGCGCGCGGAGAGATCTGAAAGGGCGGGCGATGGTTGGCCGGGCTGCGGGCATCTGGGGATAAGTCGCAGGGAAGGTGCTGTATTTTCGGGATGGACGAAAAAAAATGCGTCTTTCGCCTTTTGCCCTGTTGACCAAGCCCCAAAGCAAGGCTAACCGCGCCGCCTACACAGCGCAGACAGCCAAGACCAACGGCCATGGCAACGCTGATTAGGTTGTGTGGCGGAGTAGCTCAGCAGGTTAGAGCAGCGGAATCATAATCCGCGTGTCGGGGGTTCGAGTCCCTCCTCCGCTACCAAAACCCAATAAAATCAATATTCTGCATGGATGTTATCGGCAAGGTCTTTGTAAACTTTGCTGATAAAATGGCCTGCTGCGGCGGGCTGTTCACAAGTCGTGGACCCATTCCTACGTTTTCAAAAACTGATCAAACGCTTCCACTGCTTGCGCGGCATACATCAGGCTGGGGCCAGCGCCCATGTAGATGGCAAGGCCCATGGCATCCATGACCTCGTCTCGCGTGGCGCCATGCTTGACAGCTGCCTGTGCGTGAAAGGCCACGCAGCCGTCGCAGCGGATCGCCACGGCAATGCCCAAAGCGATGAGTTCCTTGGTCTTGCTGTCGAGCGCGCCGTTCGCGGTGGCGGCGCTGGCCATGGCGGAGAAGTGCTTCATCACATCGGGCGCGCCCAGGCGGACTTCCTTGATGGCGCCCGAGAGTTCCTTGGCCATTTGCGGCCAGTCCTTGTGCATAGTGCGGTTCCTTTCAGGGGTTGATCTGTCCGGCCAGCGCGTTGAGCTGCCACGCGGCGATAATGCGCTGCCCCTCGGCCTCGATCATGGCGGCGTCAGCGGCGGTGGCCTCGCGCTCGGCGTCCAGCACGGCCAGCGTGGGTTTGGCACCCACTTTGGCTTCCAGTTGCACGCTGCGAAGCGCCTCTGCCGTCGCGGCGGAGCGGGCGGCGCTGGCCTCGACCATGCGGTGCGCGGTTTTGAGGCCGGTCCATGCGGCGATGATGGCGCCGTCGATTTGCTCACGTGCATCACGCGCGCGCGCTTCGCTGGCATCTAGCGCGGCATCGGCTTCGTGGATCTTTGCTGCGGTGCGGCCACCGGCGAACAGCGTCCAGCGCCCGCGAATGCCCACGGCCATGGCATCGGCGCGGTAATCGGGGAAGAACTGGTCGCGCGTTCTGGTCGCTTCGGCAAAGGCGCCGATCGTGGGCAGGCTTTCGGCCTTTGCGCCGCGCACTCCGGCACGGGCGATGTCGATGCCTTTTTCTGCCTGCGCCAATAATGGATTGCTGCGGTGCGCGCTGTCCAGCGCCTCATCCAGCGTGGGCGGAGTGGCGGGAAGGGGGGGCAATGGGGCGAGTGCGCCCGCTTCGTGCCCCGTAATCCGCGCGTAGTGCGCTTCGGCAGTAATGCGGCGGCCTTGCGCGGCGGCCAATCCGGCTTCGCCCTCGGCCCGGCGCGCGGTCGCAGCGGCAAGGTCCGAGGCGGGGATTTCACCGGATTGGAAGCGTAGCTTGGCCTGCCGCTCGACCTCCGCCAGTTCTCCGGCCAATTGCTGGTAACGGGCTTCAATCCGGCGGGCGGCCAGAACTTCGGAATGAGCGGCAACCGCGCCCACGATCACGCGGGCGCGCGCATCGGCCAGCGCCAAGGCGGCCATCGCCTGGCCTCCACGCGCCTGGTCGATGGCCGCAGCCACCCGCCCACCGGCGTAAAGCGGCATTTCAGCGCCTGCCCGCAAGGCCAGCGGTGTGACATTGCGCGCGGTAAAGCCAAAGAAGCCACCATTGTCGATGCGCCCGGTGCCGATCTGGCCTTCCACGCTGAGCATCGGGTTGCCCTGCGCCCTGGCGCCATCGAGCCTCGCTTGCGCCTGCGCCTCTCCCGCCTGCGCCTCGGCAAGGACCGGGGCATGGGCCAGGGCATCTGCGATGGAGACGTTCAGGTCTTGCCCCTGCGCCCAAGCGGGCGGGGCCAGGAACAAGGGCAAAAGCATGATCAGACGGCGCATGGCATCGGCCCTTATTTGAACGTGCAGCCCGGTTTCACGCCCATCGCGCGGAACAGGATGGCGGCGGGGCAGAAGCCCGTCACGCTGGCCTGAAGCATATTGGCCCCGGCAAACATGGTGAGGTAAATCCACGCGGGGTTCACGAAATGGGCGGCGAGCGCGCTGCCCAGAACAACAGCTCCGGCAAAGCGCATCACAGCGGTATCAAGGCTCATCACACATCCTCCTTGGTGGTTTCTTTCAACTTTTTGATGCCCAGCATCTGCAGGACCAGTTTTTCATAAAGCGGCTCGCTGGTGCCTCTGCGCACCTTGCGGATGAAGTATTTTTCAAACCCGACCTTGGCGATGTGGACCCATTTGCCGTGGGACGACCAATTGACGTTGCGCGGCGGGATCTGGGGCTGCGCGACAAAGGCCACGCCGCCATCGCCGAAATCGGCAAGGCAGACCGCGTTCCAGCTCGGCACCTCATTGGGTTCGCGCCCTTCCAGCTCTGCGGCGATGTTATGGGCAACGGCGGTCACCATGCTCTCGATCATGAAGCCGGTCTTGGGCACGCCCACCGGCACCGGCGTTGGCCCCAGCGGCGGGATGGCAACGCAGACCCCCAGCGAATAGATGTTCTTGAAATGGGGGTTGCGCTGGTGCTTGTCGGCCAGAATGAAGCCGCGCGGATTGGTCAGGCCCTCGATGCCATGCACGGCCTTGATGCCGCGAAAGGCGGGCAGCAGCATGGAAAAGCCGAAGGGCAGGTCATGGGTCTTTTTGACCGCGCCATCCTCGCCCACTTCCTCGACATGGGCCACGCCTTCGTCAAAGCGGGTGACGCGGGCATTGGTCACCCATTTGATATGCCGCTCGCGCAACTGGCTTTCCAGCAGGCCCTTGGTGTCGCCCACCCCATCAAGGCCAAGGTGGCCAATGTAGGGCTCGCTGGTGACGAAGGTCATCGGCACCTGGTCGCGGATCTTGCGGCGGCGCAATTCGGTGTCGAGGATCAGCGCGAATTCATAGGCCGGGCCGAAGCAGGAGGCGCCTTGCGCCGCGCCCACCACGATGGGGCGCGGGTTCTTGCAGAACGCGTCGAACGCATCGGCGGCATGGGCGGCGTGATCGGTCTTGCAGACCGAGACGGTGTGCCCATCGGGGCCAAAGCCGGGTATTTCATCAAAGGCCAGTTCGGGGCCGGTGGCGATCACCAGCCAGTCATAGGCGATGGAGGAGCCATCACGCAGCTCCACGCGGTTCTCTGCGGGGTGAACCCGCGTCGCGCCGACACTGGTAAAGCCGATGCCCTTTTTGGCCATCACCGGGGCAAGGGGGACGCGGATCGCCTCCGGCTCACGCCAGCGCACCGCCACCCAGGGGTTTGACGGCACGAACCAGTAGTCCTCGCTGTCCGATACCACCATCACCTCGGCTCGGCCCCTGGTGGCGTCGCGGATTTCATAAGCGGCGATCGTCCCGCCAAGACCGGCACCCAACACAAGGATGCGGGGCAAGGCGTTTGCAGGCTTTGGCATCGAGCTGCTCTCCCAAAACTGTTCGGCCCCTTTGGCTTTTGCGCCTTTCCTGCGGATGAGCCTGGGGGACTCGACTATTGCTTGAATCTTGCTTGACTAATATAACTATCTGGCAATATAAGCAAGGCATGTTTTTAGGGCGCCTCGTGTCCTTCGGAATGGGAGAGCAGATCATGGTCTTTGGTTTTGGAAAAACAGCAAAGCATCGGGAAATTGGCCCGCAGGAACTGGCCGCGATGGTCCAGGCGAATCAGGTCCTCGTTGTTGATGTTCGCGAGGCTGACGAGTTTGCCGGTGGACATATTCCCGGATCGATCAATCAGCCCTTGTCCACCTTTCAGCCAGGCAAGCTGCCTGATCCCGGCGCCAGGCAACTGGTGCTGACCTGCCTTGGCGGGAAACGGTCGGGAATGGCGCTCGACAAATGCAGCGCCGCGCAGGCCAGCGTCGACACGCATCTGGCCGGTGGCTTTGGCGCCTGGGCCAAGGCTGGATTGCCGGTCGAACGCTGAACCCGGCCTTGAATGGGCGGCAAGGGCAGGAAGCGGTTACGGGAGGTGGCAATGCATAAGGGCGCTAAGCTTCGGAGTTTAACGGTCGGGGCCTTGGGGCTGGCGATCATGGCAGTATCGCTGCAAGGCTGCGGGCACGACAAGCCAGCGCCCGAAGCGGCTGTGTCCGCCAAGGGGCCTCGCCTGACCGTGACCACCAGCGATACGCCCGATTGGCAAAGCGTCTCGGCCGAGGTGACCAGTCAGGACCAGTCCCAGGTTCTGGCACGCATTCCGGGCATATTGGCCAGCCTGTCGGTGCGCGCTGGCGACAGCGTGCGCAAGGGGCAGGTGCTGGGCCGCATTGTCGATAGCCAGCTCACCTATCAATCCGCCGCCTATGGCGCGCAGGCCGCTGCGGCGCAGGCCCAGGCAGCCCAAGCCAAGGCCGAGCTGGACCGCGTGAAGTTCCTTGCCGCCAATGGCGTCTATGCCAAGGCGCGTCTGGAACAGGCCGAAGCTGGCGCCAGTGCCGCCGCAGCCCAGACACAGGCCGCGCGGGCCCAGCAGGACAGTGTTCGCGCCAGGGCGGGCAATGGCGCGGTCATCGCGCCGGCGACGGGGCGGGTGTTGCGCGCCGATGTGCCTGCCGGATCGCCGGTTGCGCCGGGCATGGTGGTGGCGGTGGTCACATCCGGGCCGGTGGTGCTGCGGCTCGATTTGCCCGAAGCGTTGGCGGCCAGGGTGAAGCCCGGCGCGCGGGTGCGGGTAGAGGGAATGAGCGCCGAGGGCAGCGTGACGCGCATCTATCCGGCCGTGCAGGCGGGGCAGGTCAGCGCCGATGTCGCCATCGCGGGGCTGGATTCCAGCCTGATTGGGCGGCGCGTTGCGGCACAACTTGCCGCCGAAACGCATCGCGGGATTCTTGTGCCACGCACCTTTATCCTCACCCGCTATGGGCTCGATTATGTTCAGGTGGCCGGCAAATCCGGCGCCATCACGCAGGTTCCCGTGCAGACCGCCCCGACTGCGACCGATAAGGTGGTCGAGATCCTCTCGGGCGTCAAAGCCGGTGATGTGCTGGTGGGGGGCGCCTGATGAACCTCGGCATTTCGGGGCGCATTACCCGCGCCACCATCGCCTCGCCCTTGACGCCGTTGTTCCTGCTGGCGGCGATCCTTGTCGGGTTGATCGCCACGATCACGATTCCCCGTGAGGAAGAGCCGCAGATCAAGGTGCCGATGGTTGACATCCGTGTCG
>DATMUT010000510.1:0-13200 GCA_035563755.1 Novosphingobium sp. | reverse complement strand
CAGCGCCAGATCGGGCCATGACAGCGACACAGGCCCCGCCAGCGCCACCCCCCACGCCGCCGGATCGAAAGCCTGCCCCAGAGCCACGCCTGCGGCAATGACCAGCAGCGCGCCGGGCAGGCGCGGCGCCCGGCGCAAGGCCAGCAGCGCCGCCACCGAGGCAAGCCCGATCAGCAGGCTGGGACCGTTCCAGCGCGGGGCCGCCTGCGCCAGTTCGCGCAGAATGCGCCACACCGGCCCGCCTGCCACGGCCACGCCAAACAGTTTGGGCAGTTGCTTGATGATGATGGTGATGGCCAGCCCGAAGGCAAAGCCGCGCAGCACCGGGCGCGACACAAAGCCCGACAGATTGCCCATGCGAAACGCCGAGAGCGCCAGAAACAGCACGCCCACCATAGCCACCAGCCCGGTTGCCATGGCGCCGCGCTGGGCCGGATCGGCGCCTTGGGCCAGCGTGGCCCCGGCAAGCCCGGTGAGCGCGGCCCCCAGAATGGCCGCCGAGGATGAGGTGGGCGAAAGCACGGCAAACCGGCTGCGCCCGACAAGCGCATAGGCCAGCCCCCCGGCAACGCCTGCCGCCAGCGCCCGGCCCGGCGGCAATCCGGCAATGCCGGCATAGGCTACCGCTTCGGGCAGCATCAGCCCGGCCACCGACAGGCCGGTCACGATGTCGCGCGGCGCGGCAGGCTGCTTTGCGGGCGGGGGTGGGCCGGCAGGCGGGTCAGGGGGGGTATTGCCCAAATGGCTCCTCGTGGCATGCCTGTGGTGGCAGAGGCGCCTTTGCGCCGGCCCTGGCTTTCGCATCCGATCATGCGCCAAGCTGCCGCCCCTGCCAAGGCCGCAAGCCTTTGCGCGGGTGGATCAATCCAGCCTTATCACCCGTCCTTCGCGCGCCGAGCGGAAGGCCGCCTCGATCACCTCGGCGACGATGAGCAGTTCGGACGGGGCATTGGGCGCGGCCGAGCCATCGATAAGGGCGCGGGCCACTTCGGCATAGAACCGCTGCTGCGTACCCGGCGCGACGGCGCGCGCCTGACGCCCGCCCACCCCGTCGAGCAGCACCAGCGGATCGGCATCCACGCCCCATCCGGCATCGCCAGGGCGCAGGCCAGCCACCAGCTGCGCCTCTTGCGGGTCCAGCTGGCGCTTCTCGATCGCGCCGCTTTCGCCCGCCACGAAAAAGCGTGGGCTGCCGCCCGCATCGCCCCCCGGCACATTCAGACTGGCCTGAAGCACCACGCGCCTGTCGGGATAATGCAGCAGTACATGGGCGAAATCGTCGGCCCGCCCGCCCTGCCGCAGCGCGGCTATGTCGGCCGAAACGGCCTGTGGGCGGCCGAACAGCACCACCGCCTGATCGACCAGATGCGGCCCCAGATCGTACCACACGCCCGACCCCGGCCCGCCATCCTCGCGCCAGCGGTCGCGCAGTTGCGGGCGGAAACGGTCGAAATGCGATTCGAAGTGGGTGACGCGGCCAATCTCGCCCGCCTCGATCGCGGCGCGCACCGCCATGAAGCAGCTGTCCCAGCGGCGGTTGTGAAAGGCGAACAGGCGGCGGTCGGCGGCCTTGGCTGCCTCCACCAGTTCGCGTGCCTCGGCCAGCGACAGGGCCATGGGCTTGTCGACCACCACATGCTTGCCAGCGGCCAGTGCGCGCATGGCCAGCGACGCGTGTGTGGCGCTGGGCGTGGCGATGACGATCAGTTCGATGGCCGGGTCGGCCAACAGGGCCTCGATATCGGGCACGCAGGCGATATGCCCGCCAAGCGCCGCCACTTCATCGGCGCGGCTGGTGGCGATAGCGGCAAGGTGAAGCGCCGGCACAGCCCGGATGAGCGGCACATGAAACACGCGCCCGGCCATGCCATAGCCCACCAAACCTGTGGCGATGCCTGCTTTCATGATGCCCTCTCCGACTGTCTTGCGCTGTCAAACGGGGCGGGGTGTAAACGCCCCATTGCCGCCTGCCAAGCGCGCTCTACTATCGCGCCTTGCGGATACGTTTGCCGCCTGTCGGGCAGGCGCGCGCCATGCCATGTAAAGCACCCGGCCCGGATTAGACCGAAAGCCAAAAGCAGGAGAGAATTAGGATGCCACAGGTCGGGCCACAGGTGGGTATGCAGGATTGGCCGCTGCGCCTTCACACCATCATCGACCATGCCGCGCGCCAGCATGGCACCCGCGAAATCGTCAGCCGCAGCTGCGAGGGGCCGATCACGCGCACCACCTATGCCGATGTGGCGCGCCGGTCGCGCGCGCTGGCCGGGGCGCTGATGGCCATGGGCATCGCGCCGGGCGAGCGTGTGGCAACGCTTGCCTGGAACAATGCGCGCCATCTGGAGTGCTGGTACGGCATCGCCGGCGCCGGGGCGGTGTGCCACACGGTCAACCCGCGCCTGTTCGAGGAGCAGATCGCCTTCATCATCAACGATGCCGACGACAAGGTGGTGTTTGCCGACCTGACCTTTGTGCCCTTGCTCGAGAAGCTGGCCGACAGGTGCCTTGCCGGGCGGCGGCTGGTGCTGCTGACCGACCGGGCGCATATGCCCGAAACCACGCTCGACCTCATCTGCTACGAGGAACTGGTCGCCTCGGGCGATCCGGAAACGCGCTGGCTGCCGGTCGAGGAAACCGCGCCTGCGGGCCTGTGCTACACCTCGGGCACGACCGGCGCGCCCAAGGGCGTGGTCTATACCCACCGCTCGAACGTGCTGCATGCGCTGAGCATGTATGGCGGCAACAACCTCGCGCTGAGCGAGCGCAGCGTGGCCATGCCGGTGGTGCCGATGTGCCATGCCAATGCCTGGACCTTCGCCTTTTCGGCGCCGATGACCGGGGCCAAGCTGGTGCTGCCCGGGCCGAAGCTGGATGGCGCCTCGCTGTGCGAGCTCATCCACGGCGAGGGCGTGACCGTGACGGCGGGCGTGCCCACCGTGTGGATCGACGTGGCCGCCCGCCTGAAAGAGACCGGACCGGGCGCCTTGCAGCGGGTGGTTACCGCCGGTTCGGCTTGTCCGCGCTGGATGATGGGGGCCTTTGACGCGCTGGGCGTCGAGCTGGTCCACGCCTGGGGCATGACCGAGCTGTCACCTTTGGGCAGCTTTGCCGTGCCGCGCGCCGAAATGGCCGACTGGGACGCGGAAGACCTGCTGAACCAGCGCCTGAAGCAGGGATCGCCGCCCTATGGCGTGGAACTGCGCGTGGTGGACGAGAAGGGCGCCGAACTGCCCCGCGACGGCGAGGCGGCGGGCCGTTTGCAGGCGCGCGGGCCGGCGGTGGTCAGCGGCTATTTCAACGGCGCGGGCGGCCAGGTGCTCGATGGCGAGGGCTGGTTCAACACCGGCGATATCGCCACGATCGACACCTATGGCTTCGTGCAGATCACCGACCGCACCAAGGATGTGATCAAGTCGGGCGGCGAATGGATCTCCTCGATCGAGCTGGAGAACGAGGCCGCCAGCCACCCGGCCATCCGCGAGGCGGCCGCCATCGGCCTGCCGCACGACCGCTGGGGCGAGCGGCCGCTGCTGGTGGCGGTGCGGCGCGAAGGCGCGGCGGTCGAGGCGCACGAGGTGCTGGCCTGGCTTGAGGGCAAGGTGGCCAAATGGTGGCTGCCCGATGCGGTGGTCTTTGCCGATGACCTGCCGCATACGGCCACCGGCAAGCTCGACAAGGTGGCGCTGCGCAAGCTGTATGCCGGCTTTACGCTGGCCTAGCGGCTAAATCGCGCGGGCGATGCGCTGGGCAACGGCGGTGATGCGGCGTGCTTCCTCAAGGTGCAGCAGCTCGACCATCTTGCCCAGCACCTTGATTGCGCCCTTGCCGGCGTTGTCGGGCTGGTCGAAGGCGGCGATCACCTGCGCTGCCCATTCCAGCTCGTCGACCGAGGGCGAGAACACCGCGTTGCAAGGCTCGACCTGATCGGGGTGGATCAGGCTCTTGCCGTCAAAGCCGAACATGCGGCCCTGCTCGGCCTCGGCGCGCAGCACGCGCATGTCGCGGAATTCGTTGCACACGCCATCCAGAATGGCCAGGCCATGCGCCCGCGCGGCCGCCACCGCCAGCGCCAGCATGGGGGAGAAAACGGCGCGGTCGGGCGCGGGGCGGGCGCGCATGTCCTTGGCCAGGTCGTTCGTGCCCATCATCCACAGCGACAGCCGCGTCGAGGCGGCCAGCGCGCCCATCGCATCGAGGCGCAGCACCGATCCGGCCGTCTCGATCATCGTCCACAATTGCAGGTCCGATGGCGCCCCGGTCAGCGCCTCGTGGTAGCGCAGCACGTCCTGCGGGCCCGACACCTTGGGCGCCAGCACCGCGTCAACGCCCGCGCGGCGCACCGCCTCGATGTCGGCCTTGCCCCAGTCGGTGTCGATGGCATTCACCCGGATCGCCACCTCGCGGTCGCCAAAGCCGCCGTGGTAAACCGCCTGCAAGGCCGCCTCGCGCGCCTCGTCCTTCATCTCGGGGGCCACGGCATCCTCGAGGTCGAAGATGATCACGTCGGCCGGGATGCTGCGCGCCTTGGCCATGGCGCGCGGGTTGGAGGCCGGCATGAACAGCGCGCTGCGCCGCGGCCTTTCGGCCAGCGCTGCCCGGCGCGACGGGTTGCCAAGGGGGATCGCGGAGGGCGTGTTCATGGGCATACTCCTGAGACGGGGGCGGCGCTGTGGCCCGGCCCGATCACTTCAACCCCATCACCTTGGCCTGCTCCTTGATCGGGAACAAGGTTTGATCGCATCGCAGCATTGCCGTTGCGCAAATGCGGCGAAAACAGGCCTGTTCAAAACGTTGCCGGGTCCATGACCGCGCCCAGGTCGAGCACCATGACCAGCCGGTCGCCCGCCGGCGCCACCCCCTCGATAAAGCTGCTGTCGCCCGGAGGCGTTTGCAGCGGGGTATTGCCCAGATCAGCCAGATCACGCACCGTTTCGACAATGAGGCCGCAGGTGTTGGGCGTCGCGCTGCCGCGCAGCTGCGTTTCGACCACGATGATGGCGTGGCGCGGGCCAGCCATGCTTTCGCCCCAGCCCAGCCGCGCGGCCAGATCGATGACCGGCACGATTGCTCCGCGCAGATTGGCCATGCCGGCCATGTAGGAGGGAATGCCCGGCACGCGGGTAACGGCCTGCCATGCGCGGATTTCACGGATGGCGGCAATGTCGATGCCGAACAATTGCCCGGCCACATCGAAAGTGATCAGTTGCCGCCCCAAACGCCTGTCCCGCCTAACCCGAAGCGCCGTTCTGGGGCGAGCGGGCGGCGGCTGGCAACGGCAATTGCCTTCGTTTTGGCGGCAAGAGCGCGTAATGGCGCAAGGGGGCGCAATGGCGCGCCACGGCCCCCCGCGCGCGGGTTACTGCGCCGAAGCGGCAAACCCGCCATACTGTCCGCGCAGGAACAGCATGGGGTCGCCCTCGCGCTGGATGTTCATCGAAACCACGCGGCCCAGCACGAACAGGTGGTCGCCCGCCTCATGCGTCCAGGCGATCTTGCACTCGATGGTCAGCAGCGCGTCGGCCAGCAGCGGCAGGCCGTTTTCGCTCAGCGTGAAGTCGACATCGGCAAACTTGTCGCCCTTGCCCGCCAGCTGCCCGCACAGCGCCTTGCTTTCGCTGGCCAGCACGTTGACGGCAAACTTGCCCGTCGCCTCGATCTGCGGCCAGGTCGAGGAGCGCTTGTCGGGCAGGAAACCCACCAGCGGCGGATCGAGCGAGACCGAGGTAAAGGTGCCCACGACCAGCGCCAGCGGCTGCCCGTCGGCATTGGTGGTGGTGATGGCCGAAACGCCGGTGGGGTAATTGCCCAGCGCCTTGCGGAAAACCATAGGGTCGATATGCGTGTCGTTCACGTGGTTTGGCCCTCGAAATATCTGGATGCGCGAGCGTTGCCGCCCAGGCGCCGTGGCGAGCAGCCGTGCCAGAGCCGGCGGCTTGCCGCAAGTGCGCTGTTTGGCGCCAACCGGCCTTGCGCCGGGCCGCGCGGCAAAAGGTGGTATTGGTTTAACCGATCGCCTAAGCAGGGGGTGCCCGTGCGCGCCTCAGGCGTCACGACACTGACCAAAGGAAGGCAAGCGGCCCTGCATGACCGACACCCCCAACCCGGCCGATAGCGCCCGGCAACAGCCCGAAATGCCGACTGGCGAAGTGCTGGCCGGCGAAGTGCTGGCCCGGCGCGAGGGGGCGCTGGCCCGCCTCTCTCTCAACCGCCCCAAGGCCATCCATGCGCTCAATCGCAGCATGTGCGAGGCGATGAGCGAGGCGCTGGCAGAGTGGGGCAATGACAACGAGGCGCCGGTCGTGGTGCTGATCGACCATGCGCAGGGGCGCGGCTTTTGCGCTGGCGGCGATGTGGTGATGGTCCGCCGCTCGGCGCTCGAGGATGGCGGCGAGGCGGGCCGCGCCTTCTTCCATGACGAATATCGCCTGAACCACCAGCTGTTCACCTATGAGGCGCAGACCAGCGTTCCGGTCGTGGCGTTCATGGATGGCATCACCATGGGTGGCGGCGTTGGGCTCAGCCAGCCTGCGCGCTATCGCGTGGCCACGCAAAACACCCGCTTCGCCATGCCCGAAAGCGGCATTGGCCTGTTTCCCGATGTGGGCGGGGGCTGGTATCTCTCGCGCCTGAAGGGGCGGCTGGGGCAATGGCTGGCGCTGACAGGGGCGCGGATGGATGGCGCGGAGTGCCTCTGGGCGGGTCTGGCCACGCATTACCTGCAGGCAGAAGCGCTGCCAGAGGCGCGCGCGCGGATGGCCGCCGGAGAGGCGCCCGGCGCCGTACTGGACGAACTGGCCGTGCCTGCGCCCGAGCCCGCCGTTGCTGCCCATGCCGACGACATCGCCCGCCATTTCGCCTTTGACAGCTACGAGGCCATTCTGGCCAGCCTGCGTGCCGATGGTGGTGAATGGGCGCAAGGCGCGCTGGCGATGCTGTCCGGCAAAAGCCCGCTGACCTGCAAGGTGGCGCTGCGCCAATTGGCCATCGGCCTGACCTTGCCCGATTTTGCCGCCAATATGGCCATGGAATACCGCCTTGCCGCGCGCATGATCGCCCAGCCCGACTTTGCCGAAGGGGTGCGCGCCGTGCTGGTCGACAAGGATGCAGGGCGCGATGGCGCCCCCCGCTGGAACCCCGCCGCGCCCGAAGGTGTGAGCGAGGCCATGACCGATGCCATTTTCGCGCCCTTGCCCGCCGGGCAGGAGTGGACCCCGCTGGAGTGGAAAAAACCATGACTTACGAGACTTTGCTGGTCGAAACGCGCGGTGCCGTGACGCTTATCTCGATCAACCGGCCCAAGGCGCTCAACGCGCTCAACGGGCAGGTGCGCGACGAGTTGATCGCCGCCTTCGCCGCCTTCGAGGCCGACGCCAGCCAGGGGTGCGCCGTGCTGACGGGCGCGGGCGAGAAGGCCTTTGCCGCCGGCGCCGACATCGCCGAGATGAAGGACATGAGCGCGGGCGATTTCTTCGCCGCCGGCTATTTTGACGGTTGGCAGCGCGATCTGGTCGCCAAGACCCGCAAGCCCTGGATCGCCGCGGTCAACGGCTATGCGCTGGGCGGCGGCTGCGAACTGGCGATGATGGCCGACATGATCATCGCCAGCGAAACGGCCCAGTTCGCGCAGCCCGAGATCACGCTGGGCATCGCGCCGGGCATGGGCGGATCGCAGCGGCTGACCCGCGCCGTGGGCAAGGCCAAGGCGATGGATCTGTGCCTGACCGGCCGCCGCATGGGCGCGGTCGAGGCCGAAGCATCGGGCCTGGTTGCCCGCGTGTTGCCGGCCGAGGGGTTTGTGGACGCGGTGGTGGCTATTGCCGCGACGATTGCCGGCATGCCGCGCGTTTCGGCACTGGCCACCAAGGAGATGGTCCACGCCGCGCATGAAACCACGCTCGAACAGGGCCTGCTGCTCGAGCGGCGCCTGTTTGCGGTGCTGGCCGCCACGCAGGACAAGCTCGAGGGCATGACCGCCTTTGTCGAGAAGCGCAAACCTGTGTGGCAGAACAGGTAAAAGGCGCGGCGCGCGGGGGCTACCCCCTTGCGCGCCTGCCCTTCAGGCGGGTTTGACGAAAGAATCGAGCACGCGCTTGGTGCCTGCCGTCTCGAAGTCGATCTCGAGCTTGTTACCTTCCTGCGCGGTCACCGTGCCATAACCGAACTTCTCGTGAAACACGCGTGCGCCCTTGGCGATGTCACCGCGCGGTTTTGCAGCAAAGCTGGCGGCCGACCGCGTGGTTTCGGCAATGCGGCGCGGGGCAGGGGCCAGCGGCGCGGCGCTGGCGCGCTGCCAGCCGGGGCCGCGGGTTTCGCCGCGTTGGGGCCAGTCGCGGCTCACATGGGCAAAGGGGTCGTCGCGTTCGCTCCACTGCGCGCGCCACAGGCTGGCGCCGCCGCTCATGGAGTTTTCCTGAGTGATGTGAGCGGGTGGCAGCTCGGCAATGAAGCGGCTGGGGATCGAGCTGGTCCACTGGCCATAGATGCGCCGGTTGGCCGCATGCAGAATGGTGCAATGCCGCCGCGCCCGCGTGATCGCCACATAGGCCAGGCGCCGCTCCTCCTCCAGCCCCGACAGCCCGGTCTCGTCGAGCGAGCGCTGCGAGGGGAACACCCCTTCCTCCCATCCGGGCAGGAACACGTGGTCAAATTCCAGCCCTTTGGCCGCGTGCATGGTCATGATCGTCACCTTTTCGGCGGTGTCGTTCGCGTCATTGTCCATCACCAGGCTGACATGCTCGAGGAAGGCGCCCAGATCCTCGTAATCCTCCATGGCGCGGGCCAGTTCGGCCAGGTTTTCCAGCCGCCCGGCGCTTTCGGCCGATTTTTCGGCCTGCAGCATGGTGGTGTAGCCCGATTCGTCGAGCAGCGTGCGCGCGATCTCGGCCGGGGCATGCGTGGCGATCATGTCGCGCCAGCGCGCCAGATCGCGCATCAGCGCCAGCAAGGTGCCACGCGCCCGCGCCGGCAATTCGTCGGTATCGGCAATGGCCAGGGCGGCGGCGGCCAGAGGCATGTCCTGCGCTCGCGCAAAACGGTGCAGCTTCTCCAGCGTCTTGTCGCCAAGGCCACGCTTGGGGGTATTGTAAATCCGCTCGAAGGCCAGATCGTCACTGGGCTGCGCGATCAGCCGCAGATAGGCCAGCGCATCGCGGATTTCGGCGCGCTCGTAGAAGCGGAAGCCGCCGACGATGCGGTAGTTCAGGCCGATGGCGATGAAGCGGTCCTCGAACTCGCGGGTCTGGAACTGGGCGCGCCCCAGAATGGCCACGCGGCTGAGCGGCAGCCCCTCGCGCTCCAGCCGCTCGATCGCCTCGCCCACGCGGCGCGCTTCCTCGGGCGCGTCCCACACGCCGATCACCTGCACCTTGTCGCCGCCGGTCGCCTCGGTCCACAGCGTCTTGCCCAGCCGCTCGCTGTTCTCGCGGATCACGCCGGAGGCCGCCGCCAGAATATGCGGGGTCGAGCGGTAGTTTTGTTCCAGCCGGATGACCTTGGCGCCGGGGAAATCCTTCTCGAACTTGAGGATATTGGCCACCTCTGCCCCGCGCCAGCTGTAGATCGACTGGTCATCGTCGCCCACAACGCAAATGTTGCCGCGCGCCTGAGCCAGCAGCCGCAGCCACAGATATTGCACCGCATTGGTGTCCTGATACTCGTCCACCATGATGTATTTGAAGCGCTGCTGATACAGCTCGAGCACGTCGCGGTGCTGGCGCAGGATCCGCAGCATGTGCAGCAGCAGGTCGCCAAAATCGCAGGCGTTGAGCGCCAGCAGCCGCTGCTGATACAGGCGGTAGAAATGCTGCCCCTTGCCATTGGCATAGGCCTCGTTCTCGACCGCATCGAGGTCTTCCGGGCCTAGCCCGCGGTTCTTCCAGCGGTCGATGCAGGCGGCCAGCTGCTTGGCGGGCCAGCGCTTGTCGTCCAGCCCCTCAGCCTGGATCAGCTGCTTCAACAGCCGCAGTTGATCGTCCATGTCGATAATGGTGTAATTGCTTTGCAGCCCCACCAGCTCGGCATGGCGGCGCAGCATCTTGGCCGCGATCGCGTGAAACGTGCCCAGCCACGGCATCCCTTCGACCGCCGGGCCAATCAGGTGGCCCACACGCTCGCGCATTTCGCGCGCGGCGCGGTTGGTAAAGGTCACGCACAGGATTTCGCTGGGCCAGGCCAGCCGCTCGGCAATGATCTGTGCCAGCCTTGCGGTCAGCGCCGCGGTCTTGCCGGTGCCGGCGCCCGCCAGCATCAGCACGGCCCCTTGCGTGGTGAGCACCGCCTCGCGCTGGGGCGGGTTCAGGCTGGCCAGCCAGGGCGCTTCGCCGGCAGCGGGGTGAGGGGCGGAATGGGGGCGCGGATCGTCGTTCACACCAGAACGCCTAGGGAACATGGCGCCCGCGCGCAAGGGGATAACCGGGCCTGAACGGACCATTCAACCTGCGCTCAGCACGATGGAACCATAAGCAGCGCGCGCCATTGGAAATTCCATCGGGGGCATTTTACGGAGACGTCAGATGCGCAAGATCATGAAGGCTACCGCCCTTGCCGCCACGCTGATTGTGGCAGGTATCGCCATGTCGCACACCGCCCTGGCCCAAAGCGCCAGCCAGCCACAGGTCATCACCGCCAATCCGCGCGGGTCGGATGCGCCGGCGGTTTTGGCGCCAGACCCGGCCACGGCCAATTCGCCGGTCGCCCCCTCGTTGCCGGCTGATCCTGCCTATCATGGCCAGCCCTACATGGGCGCGCTGTCGGCCCCGCCGGCCGATGCCTTGGGCAAGACCTATCCGCTGTGCCACGGCGCGGTGCAGGATGAATGCGTCAACGCCGACCAGCGCTGAGAGGTGGCAAGTTGCGAAAGGGCGCCCCTGCGGGTGCCCTTTCTTGCGCGTAGTGTGGCTATTGCCGCAAAAGATTGCGCAATTCATTTGACTTGAGCGCCCCGGCACGCGAGCCAGCGTCGCCATGACTTCCCCCGCGATTCCATCCGCTCACCCTGTCCGCTCGCACGCCCGCATCCTTGCCGCCTCGCTGGTCGGCACGGCGGTCGAGTTCTATGATTTCTACGTCTTTGCCACGGCAACGGCGCTGGTCATCGGGCCGCTGTTCTTTCCGGCGCTGTCGCCAACGGCGCAGAACCTGTCGAAATTCATGGCCTTTGGCATCGCCTTTTTCGCGCGGCCGGTGGGGGCCATCGTGTTCGGCCATTTTGGCGACCGCATCGGTCGCAAATCCACGCTGGTGGCCTCGCTGCTGCTGATGGGCGGCTCGACGCTGCTGATCGCTTTCCTGCCCACCTATGCGGTGGCGGGGGCCTGGGCGCCGGCGCTGCTGTGCGTGATGCGCTTTGGCCAGGGCTTTGGCCTGGGCGGCGAATGGGGCGGGGCGGCGCTGCTGGCGGTCGAAAACGCGCCCAAGGGCTGGGAGGGGCGCTTTGGCAGCGCGCCGCAGCTGGGCGCGCCGCTGGGTTTCTTTGCGGCCAACGGGCTGTTCCTGCTGCTGGGCCTGTATCTGCCCGAGGCCGATTTCGTGAGTTGGGGCTGGCGCGTGCCGTTCCTGCTCAGCGCGCTGCTGGTGGGCGTGGGCCTGTGGGTGCGGCTCAAGATTGGCGAGACGGTGGCCTTTGCCCAGGCCCGCGAGCATGAGGCCCCGCCTCAGGTGCCCGTGGGCCGGCTGATGCGCGATCATCCCGGCGCGGTGGTGGCGGGCGTTGCGGGCGTTGTGGCCTGTTTTGCGCTGTTCTATCTGGCCACCACCTTTGCCCTCTCGTTTGGCACGCAAACGCTGCATTACCCGCGCATGGCGTTTCTGGCGGTGCAGCTGGCGGCCAATGGGTTCTTCGTGGTGGGCATTCTGGCGGCTGGCTGGTGGGCCGATCTGGCCTCGCCGCGGGTGGTGCTGGGGGCCGGCGCGCTGCTGACCGCGCTCATTGGCGTGGGGTTTGGCTGGGGGCTGGGGTCTGGCTCGCTGGCGCTGGTTTTTGCCACGCTTTCGGCCAGCCTGTTCGTCATGGGGCTGACCTATGGGCCGCTGGGTGCCTGGCTGCCCTCGCTGTTTGCCGTGCCGGTGCGTTACACGGGCATTTCGCTGGCGTTCAATCTGGGCGGCATCATTGGCGGGGCGCTGGCGCCCTTTGCCGCGCAATGGGCGGCCAATGTGGGCGGCACGCCCTATATCGGCATGTTCCTGACGGTGGCGGGCGCGGTCACGCTGGCGGGGGTAACGCTGGCGCGGCCTGCCGCAACGGCACGCCGCGCCTAGGGCGTTACCCGGCGTCGGTCGGCGCGGCGGCGGGGGCCTTGCGCATCAGGGTGATCTTGGCTTTGCCCACAATCCGCTCGGCGTCGATGTCGAAGCCGCGCACGCGCACGTCCTCCTTGGCGCCGGTTTCCAGGCTGACCCAGGTGCCCTCGCCAATCCAGCCCAGCCGGGTCAGCTTGTCGATGGCCACCAGCCCTGCGCCGGTGTTGTAGGGCGGGTCGAGCAGCACCAGATCATAGGGCTGCTTGACCGGCCCCAGCGCCATTACGCTGCCGGCGCGCACGTCGGTCTGGGGCTGGGCGTGCAGCGCCGCGATATTGGCGCGAATCGCGCGCAGGGCCGGCGGCGCCATCTCGGCAAACAGGCAGCTTTGCGCGCCCCGGCTCAGCGCTTCCAGCCCCAGCGCGCCCGACCCCGCGAACAGGTCGGCCACGCGCAGGCCCTCAAAATCGCCCAGCCGCGACAGCAGCATCGAGAACAAAGTCTCGCGCGTGCGGTCGGCGGTGGGGCGGGTGTCCTCACCCTCGGGGGCCTGCAGCTTGCGGCCGCGCCATTGTCCGGCAACGATCCGCAGCATCAGGCCTTGCCCTCGCTGTTCTTGGGGGCAGGCTTGGGCGCGCCCGTCTTCAGCGTCGAGCGGAAGCGGTCGACCATGGGCTGCGGGATCTGGATGGCCTGCCCGCGCGGCAGGTCGAGCAGTTCGAACGGCCCGTATTTGGTGCGCAGCAGGCGGCTGACCTGCAGCCCCAGATGCTCGAGCACGCGGCGCACTTCGCGGTTCTTGCCCTCGGTCAGGGTCAGTTCGATCCACTGGTTGCGGCCGGTGCGGCGCTCCATGTTCGCGTCGATCTTGCCATAGCGCACGCCGTCAACCTCGACGCCCTCGATCAGTTCCTCGAGGCGGGCCTGGGTGATGTCGCCAAAGGTGCGGGCGCGATAGGT
>DATMUT010000509.1:0-3894 GCA_035563755.1 Novosphingobium sp. | reverse complement strand
CGCCTACGCATTCCCCCGTTTGCGCCAAACGCGAGAATTTCAGCCCGCAGCTCTATTTGGGGGCGACGTCTTGCCCGCAACACATTACTGGCCCCGCCAATCACGGCAGGACGGGGGGAATGCTGATGTTTGGAAAGTTCTTGCGCATGGGCCTGATCGCATTGGCGGCCCCTTCGCTCGCCTCGACGGCACGGGCCGATGATGGCAGCGCCTTCGACCTGTCAGGCAGCCTGCGCCTGCGCTACGAGGCCATCGCCAATCAGGCCCGCACCGGCTACAATCGCAACGATGATCTGGTCAACCTGCGCACCATCGTGCAGGCGCATTACCACTCGGGGCCCTTCGTGGCCGGCGCCGAGTTGCGCGACAGCCGCGTGTATGGCGGCAACAACGGCACCCCCATCACCACCAACGAAGTCAACGCCGTCGAGCTGATGCAGGCCTATGTGGGCGCCAAGGGCACGATCGGCGGCGCGCGGGTCTCGACCGAAATGGGGCGCATCAGCCTGAACCTGGGTTCGCGCCGGCTGGTGGGGGCCGATGAATATCGCAACTCGATCAACGGCTATACCGGGGTGCGCCTCGATATGGCCGACCAGCATGGCCTGTCGGGCACCGCCATCTATGTGCTGCCGCATTTGCGCCTGCCCAACACGCCGGCCTCGCTGCGCAACAACGCCGTTGTCTTCGACCACGAAGGCTTCGACCTGGTGCTGTGGGGCGGGCTGATCGACAAGGCCCGCGCCATCGGCCCGATCACCGCCGAGGCCAGCTTCTATCACCTTGGCGAGCACGATACGCCCGGCAACCCAACCCGCCACCGCTCGCTCGACACCTATGGCGGCCGCCTGCTGCGCGAACCGGCCAAGGCCCACTTTGACGGCGAGGTCGAGGTCCTGCATCAGACCGGCACCGTCCACGCCTCGACATCGCCAACAGCAGCCACCCTGCCCGTGTCGGCCTGGTTCGTTCACGCCTCGGCCGGCTACACCTTCGCCAACAGCTGGAACATGCGCCTGTCGGCCCAATACGACATGGCCAGCGGCGACAAGGGCCACGGCACCTATGGCCATTTCGACACGCTGTTCGGCATGCGCCGGGCCGATCTGGCGCCATCGGGCATGTATAACGCAGTGGGGCGCGCCAATATCTCGACCCCGGGCATCAGGATCGAGATCGCGCCCTCCAAGCGGTGGGACGCCTTTGCCACCTATCACGCCATGTGGCTCGCCTCGCGCACCGACAGTTTTTCGAGCACGGGTGTGCGCGATGCCACCGGCCGGTCGGGCAGCTTTGCGGGGCATCAGTTCGACGGGCGGTTTCGCTGGTGGGTGCGCCCCAAACGCCTGCAGTTCGAAATGGATGGCGTGCTGCTGGCCAAGGGGCCCTTTCTCGAAGTCGCGCCCAACGCCACCGTCGGCAAGACCACGGCCTATGGCTCGCTGAACCTGATGGCGATGTTCTAGCACAAGATCTTATCCGACTGACGACAATGCACAGTCTGTGCATTTTGTTTCATCCGCTTTGTGAGATTTTTGCAAAGATCGATGAAACAATGCGGCGCAGGCGCCCACACGCGCCTGCGCCGCCTCGCCAGAAGGATGGCCATGCCTGCAGAAGTCACCGGCATCATGTCGCACCACCTCTCGAACGAGGCGGGCGCGTTTCCGCCCAGCGTGTTCGACATGGAGGTGCTGCGCCAGACCGCGCAGGCCCACGATCGCGCCGGCTTCGACCGGGTCCTCATCGCGCAAAGCTCGTTCTGGCCCGACAGCATGCCCATCGCCTCGTATCTGGCGGGCGTGACCGAAAAGCTGGGCTTCATGGTGGCCCACCGGCCGGGCTTTGTCTCGCCCACCATGGCCGCCCGGCAATTTGCCACGCTCGACCAGATGAGCAACGGGCGCGCGGCCATCCACATCATCACCGCCGCCAATGACCGCGAAACGCAATGTGACGGCGACTTTCTGACCAAGGAAGAGCGCTATCACCGCAGCCGCGAATTTGTCGATGTGCTGCGCAAGGTGTGGGCCGCGCAGGACCCCATCAGCCACGAGGGCGCCTTCTTCCGCTTCAACGACACGCTTTCGCAAATCCGCCCGGTCAATGGCCACGCTATCCCGGTCTATTGGGCGGGCAATTCCGACCTGTCGCTGCGCTATTCGGGCGAGTGCGCCGATGTGCACGCCATCTCGATGGACGCGCTCGACCAGACCGTGCCGTGGATCGAGCGCATAAGGGCCTCGGCCCAAGCAGCAGGGCGCAACATCCGCGTGCAGGGCACCGTGCGCGTCATTCTGGGCGCGACCGAGGGCGAGGCGTGGGACAATGCCGCCCACACGCTGGAGCGGATCATCGCCAACGGGCAGGAACGCCAGCGCAAGACCGGCAAGGCCTGGTTCCAGCCGGGCGGCCGCAACGAGGCGGCGCTCTCGAACATGGTCAACGCCTCGGGGGCCGAGCGCTTTGCCAGCCTGACCGGATCAGACGCAGTCATGGACGAGCGCCTGTGGATCGGCCCGCAGAGCATGGGCATCCCCATGGCTCCCAGTCTGGTAGGCACGCCCGAGCAGGTGGCCGCCGCCATGATGCGCTATTACGCCAAAGGCATGAGCGCCTTTCTGTTCCGCGGCTTTGACCTGCTGGCCGATGCGGCCCGCTTTGGCGAGGAACTGATCCCCCGGCTGAAGGCTGCCGCACTGGCCCATGACGCCATGCAGCCAGCGGCCGCGCAGGCATGAGCGCGCCTATCGCTGCGAACGCCGCCGCGCTGCCCCGCCGTCTGGCAGTGGCTTGGGGCTCGGGGTCGTTCTGCCAGACGCTGGTGATCTATGCCTTTGGCGTGCTCTACTTCCGCTATCTGACCGACACGGTGGGGTTGGGCGCGGCGCTGGTCGGCTCGCTCATCGCGGTGTCCAAAGTGTATGACGCGCTCATCAACCCGGTCATAGGCTGGCTGTCCGACCGGATCGACACGCCCATGGGCCGCCGCCGCCCGTGGATGCTGGCAGGCGCTGTGCTGATGGCGCTGGCCATGGCCGGCGGCTTTGCCATTCCGCCACAGGCCGCGCCGGGCTTGCGCATGGTCTGGGCGGGCGCGGGCCTGTTCCTGTTTTCCAGCGGCTATTCGCTGTTTGCCATTCCGTGGCTGGCCATGCCGCAGGAAGTGGCCGCCATCCCGCACGAGCGCACGCAGATGATGGCATGGCGCGTAGGGTTTTCCTCGCTGGCAACGGGCGCGGCGGCGGTGTGCGGGCCCATGCTGCTCTCGGCCATGGGGTCGGGCGCGCCGGCCTATCGCGCCATGGGCCTGCTGATGGGCGGGCTGGGGCTGGCAGCCGCATTGGGCAGTATCCTTGCCCTGCGCTCGGCCCCGCAGCGGGCCATCGATACCGCCCCGCCCGCGCCTCTGGTCGAAGGGCTGCGGGCCATCGCAAGCAATCGCAGCTTTGCCATTCTGGTGGCGATCAAGGTGTGTATCTATTTCGCGCTGGGCTTCAATGCCGCTGCCATGGCGCTGCTCACGCGCTGGGTGCTGCATGTGGCCGACTATTGGCTGGGCCTCTACACCACGATCAGCACGCTGGCGCTGCTGCTCTCGCAGCCGCTGTGGCTGTGGCTGGCGCGGCGGCATGGCAAGACGGGCGCTTTGGCAGCGGCCATGGCGTGCCATGGGGCGGCGCTGCTGTCGCTGGCGGCCAATCACGGATCGGCAGCCATGCTGCTGGCGCAGGCGGTGGCGCTGGGCGCGGGCGGCGGGGGCATCTTCATGCTCAGCCAGGCGCTGTTGCCCGATGTGATCGAGCAGGACAATGCCGCCACCGGCATGCGGCGGGGCGGGGCCTTTGCCGGCATCGTGGCTTTTCTGGAAACGGGCGCTTCGGCGCTGGCCAT
>DATMUT010000508.1:0-7979 GCA_035563755.1 Novosphingobium sp. | reverse complement strand
CCCCCGCCAGCCTTGCTGCCGCCAGGCCAAACCCCGACGTGCCGCCAACCACCAGAACGGTCTTGCCTGTCAAATCACCCATGCCACTGCTCCTGTTCGCGGCCAAAGGCGACAACCGCCGCCAGCGCCACCGCTTCATCCACTTCGCCCGCCGCGCCGCTAACGCCAATGGCGCCCACCTGCTGCTTGCCGCGCATCACCGGCACGCCGCCGCGCAAGGGCACCAGCCCCGGCGCCGACAGGATTGAGGGCGCGCCGCTGTCGATCTTTTCCTCGAACAGGCGCGAGGGCGCCTTGAGCAGGGCCGCCGTGCGCGCCTTGCCCATCGCCACCTCGATCGACACCAGCCCGGCGCCATCCATGCGGCAGAAGGTCAGCAAATGCCCGGCGGCATCCACCACCGCGATGCACAGGCGCACACCGGCCCGCTCGGCCTCGGCCTCGGCATGGGCGCACAGCGCGTCGGCGCCGGCCAGCGACAGGGTGGGGGCATCGATCACATAGGTCATGAAGGTTTCCTTTGTTGCGGTCATCCCGCCGTTTCCACCCGCGCGGTGGCCGACATGCCCAGACGCAGACCGGCAGCGGCCTTCTGATCGGGATCGATGGTGATTTTCACCGGTAGCCGCTGGGTGATTTTGGTGAAGTTGCCGCTGGCGTTTTCGGGCCCCATGCCCGCCAAAGCCACGCCGCTGGCAGGCGACAGGCTGAGCACATGGCCCTTGAGCGTGACGCCGGGCATCAGGTCGAACGAGAGGTTGACGCTTTGCCCGGCGCGGATGCGGCGCAGCTGCGTCTCGCGATAATGGGCCATGACATAGACCGCCTGCAACGGCACCACCGTCAGCAAGGGAGTGCCCGGCTGGACATAATTGCCGACATTGACCGTCTTGTGCCCGACTACGCCATCGACTGGCGCCAGAATGCTTGTGTAGCGCAGATTGAGCTTCGCGCTGTCCACGGCCGCTTGTGCCCGGGCGATGGCGGCATCGGCGGCGGCGACATTGGCGGCCAGGATGGCGCTTTGCTGGCGGGTGGCGCTTTCGCCCGCGCTGTCGCGGCTGTGGGCGGCCTGCGCCTGGGCCAGCGCATCGGCGGCCTGCTGCTGCTCCTGTCGGCTGGCCGAGCCATCGCCTGCCAGAGCGCGGTAGCGCTGGGCATTGGCACCGGCCAGCGCGATGCCTGACTGGTCGGCCTGCACGGCGGCGGCGGCCTGCGCGATGACGCTGCCCTGCCGGGCCAGGCCGGCGCGGGCGGCGACGGCGGCGGCCTTGGCACCGGCCAGATCGGCCTGCGCGGCGGCAAGGGCGGCTTGCTGGTCCTCGTCCTCGATGGTGGCGATGGCCTGCCCGGCTTTCACATAGGTGCCCTCGTCGACTAGCACCTTGGCCACGCGCCCGGCGATCTTGGGCGCGACGGTCGAGATGTCGGCCTCGACATGGGCGTCGTCGGTGGTCTGGGTGGCGCCGGCGCCTTCGTCGGCGGACAGGCTCCACGCGCCGCCTGCCGCAACCAGCGCCAGCAGACCAAGGGTGGAATAGAAAGCGGGCTTGGAAAGCGCCATGGTATCAGGCTCCTGAAGGGGGTGGCGCAGGCGGTTGCCCCGGCATCACGCGGTGAAGAAGGAAGGGAAAGGGCAGCAGCACCAGCGCCAGCACGCCCAGCAGGCGATAGGCATCGGCGAGCGAGAGCAGGAAGGTTTGCGTGCCGATGCGCGCGCCAAGATCGGCCAGATCAGCCCCTGCCGGGGCGAGCGCGGCCATGCCGGTCAGCGCGCTGGCATGGAAGGCGCCGCGCACCACCATGATCCGCTCGACCAGCACCGCGCCGCCAAACAGGCCCAGCGCGCGCAAGGTGTTGACCGTGCCGGCCACATAGGGGCCCTCCATGGGCGCGACGACGCCGGTGGCGAGGAACAGCAGCGAGACGATCACCATCGGCTGGCCCAGCGCCTGAAGCGCCTGCATCACCACGAATTCGCCCGCCATCCAGCCCGGCGTGATGAAGCTGCCCAGCCAGCAGGCCAGCGCCAGCAGGCCATAGCCCAGCGCCATCACCGCCCGCGCATCCACCCGGCGGTGCGAGAGGACAAAACCCACCGCCGGCGCCAGCGCCAGTTGCGACAGGCTGATGACCAGCGCCACCGGCGCGATCTGCACGGCGCGGAACCCCTGCATCTCGCCCAGCGCCATGGCGGGCAGCATGGCGCCTGACATCGCCACCAGCAGCGTGCCGACGAACAGGGTGAAGCCCAGCCACAGATTGCGCCGCGCCAGCAGACGCAACTGGATGAAGGGATTGGGGTGGTGCCATTCGGCGATGCAGAACACGCCGAACAAGGCCACGCCCCCGCCCAGCAGGAAGGCAATCAGCGGCGTGTGGAACCAGTCGAGCCGCTCGCCCTCGTCCAGCCCGACCACCAGCATCGCCAGCGAGGCACTGCCTGCCACCAGCCCCAGCCAGTCCACCGAGTGGAGGCGCCCGAGCGCGGGCTTGTCCTGCGGCAGGCCCCAGCCCACCATCGCCAGCGACAGGGCGGCCAAAGGCAGCGCCTGCCAGAAGGCGAAACGCCAGTCGGCCACGCCATCGGTCCACAGCCCCGCCAGCCACACCGCCAGATTGGGCGCGAAAGTGGCGGTGAGCGAATAGATCGCCAGCCCATAGAGCTTGAAGCTGGGCGGGAAGAACCGCAGCGCGGCGGCCATCAGCACCGGGATCAGCGCCCCGCCCAGAAAGCCCTGCATCACCCGCAGCACCAGCAGCGCCTGATAGCCCGGCGCAAACGGCACGATCAGCGCCAGCAGCGCAAAGCCCGCCACCACCGCCATATGATAGCGCCGCATCGAGAAGGTGATCGCCAGCCAGCCCGACACCGGCATCGCCACCAGCTCGGCGGCGGAATAGGCGGTGGTGATCCATTTGCCGTCGTCCACGCCATAGCCCAGGCTGCCGCGCATGTCGGCCAGCGTCAGCGCGCCAAGGCGGCTCGACAGGCCCGACATCATCGCGGCCACCAGCACGCCCATCACACCCGTGAACAAGCGCGGGGTGAAGGGCGTGGGCGGCGGTCCCATCGGGCGCGGGGGCGCGCCAGGGGGGATGAGGCCGCCGGGGGGGGCTGAGGAAGCGATGGGAACGGTCACTTGGCGGCCAGCTTTGCCGGCGCTTTCCAGCCGCCGCCCAGTGCGTTGTGCAGGGCAACGATGGCCGTGGCGGCCTGGGTCTGGCCCTGTGCCAGTTGCAGCTGGTTGGCCAGAAGGCCGCGCTGGGCCAGCAGCACATCGACATAGCTGGCCGCGCCCTCGCGGTAGCGGTTGCGGGCGACGCGCGCCGCATCCTGACTGGCGGCGACAGCGGCATCAAGCGCCACCAGCGCCCTTTGCCGGGCGCGCGCCTCGCCCATGGCATCGTCCACCTCGCCCCATGCTTTCAGCACGGTCTGGCGATAGGCGAGCGCGGCGCGGCGTTCCTGCGCGCGGGTCAGTTCCAGATGGCCTTTCAGCGCGCCGCCAGCAAAGAACGGCAAGTGAACGGTTGGCCCGACGATGAACTGGCGCGCGCCCCATTCGGGCAGATCAGCCAGCGAGACGGACTGGAGCCCGGCGCTGCCGGTCAGGCTGAGGGTGGGGTAGAAATCGGCCTTTGCCTCGCGCACGCGGGCGCCGGCGGCTTGCAGGCTGGCCTCGGCGGCGGCAATGTCGGGCCGCTGGCGGGCAATGTCGGCAGGCAGGCTGTCGGGCACGGCGTTCTGCCAGACGGTGGTGGGGTGGTTGCCGGCCAGCAGTGCGTCGAGGGTGTGGGGCATCTGCCCGGTCAGCAGCGCCAGCGCATTGGCCAGCACCTGCCGTTGCTGCTCCAGCTCGGGCAGGCGGGCGCGGTAGGCTTGCAGGTCGGCTTGCGCCTGCGCCCCATCCATATGGCTGACCGCGCCCTCGCTCTCGCGGCGGCGGGCAATCTCGAACCCGCGCGATACCACATCGATGCCCTCCCGGGTGATGGCAATGGTTTGCTCCAGCCCGCGCAGGGCCAGATAGCTGCGTGCCACCTCTGCGCCCAGCGCGAGGGCGGCAGCATCATGGCCATAGGCGGCGGCCAGCATATCGGCTCTCGCGGCCCGTCTGGCAGCGCGGGCCTTGCCCCACAGGTCGATCTCCCAGCTGGCATCGATGCCGGCCTGATACAGGTTGAACGCGGGGCCGCCGGTGCCGGTTGCCGCGGTGGAGCCGAAGGGATCGGCGCCGCTGGCCGAGGTGGTTGAGGGGCTTTGCGTGCCCAGCAGGCTGAGAATGCCCTGCGCGCTGGCCTGTTCGCGATCATAGCTGGCGCTGGCGCCAACGGTGGGCAGGCCCTTGGCCCCGGCAATGCGCAAGGCCGCGCGGGCTGTCATCACTTGCTGCGCGGTCATCGCCAGATCGAGGTTCTGCGCCAGCGCGCGCTGCTCGAGGGAAGAGAGCACCGGATCTGCGAAGCCCTCCCACCATGCGGCAGGAGGAGCCGCTGCGGGAACTGCCTCAGCCGCCACGGCCAGCGTGGAAACCGGGGCAAGGCAAAGCGCCATGGCCAGGAGAGATGTGATTCGCATACCCATGGTTTGTAAATACCAATCGGTATTTGTAAACCGGGAGTATATGAAAGCGGGCGAAGGCGATGCCCCCCGCCTTCACCAGGCAGCCCTCAAGGAAACGCATGATGGTACGATTGACCCGCAGCCAAAGCCAGGCCCAGACCCGCGAGAGGCTCATCGCCAGCGCGCGCGCGCTGTTCAGCCGCGAGGGCTTTGCCGCCACCTCGGTGGAGCGCATTGCCGAGGAAGCGGGCTATTCGAAGGGCGCCGTCTATTCCAATTTCGGCGGCAAGGAGCAGATTTTCCTGGCCGCCCTGCATGCCGAGGGCGGCGAGCATATGGCCGCGCTGCTCGGCCCGCTCTCGCAGGTTGCCTCCGCCAAGGCCGCCATCGACTTGCTGGCGAATTGGGCCAATGCGTGTGCCGCTTCGGGCAACTGGCCGCTGACCTTGCTGGAATATGCGTGGCAGGTGCAGGGGGATGATGCCTCGCTCCAGCGCCAGCAGGCGATCCTGCGCGCTTATTGGCAGCAACTGGGCGCCTGCCTGATCGCACGCTTCCCTGACGTGGGCTGCGATCCGCAGACGATCGGCGCCCTTCTTTTCGAACTGGCCTACGCGCCGGCGCTCAGCCCCTTGCGCGAGCCGACGCCGGGGTCACTTGTCCGGCTCGTGCTTGAAAAATGGCTGATCTGACGGATGTTTCTGCGCATGAAACGCCATGCGCAGGCTCAATCTGCCTTCAACCGGTCGGCCATCGCTTCCAGAAACACCCGCAGCCGCAAGGGAACCAGCGAGCGGCTCGGCATCACCGCGCAGACCGGCATCGGCGGGCTGCGCCAGGCGGGCAACACCTGAACCAGACGCCCGGCGCGCAAATCCTCCTCCACATCGATCCGGCTTTTCATCGCCAGCCCCGCGCCTGCAAGCGCCCAGTCATGCCACACCTCGCCATTGTTGCAGCGCAGCCGCCCGCCCGCCTCCACGGCCTCGCCGTGCCCATCGGGGCCCACCAGATGCCACAACACGCCCTGCCCCTGATGCAGGCATTGGTGATCGGCCAGATCCTGCGGCACCAGCGGCGTGCCATGGGCCGCCAGATAGGCCGGGCTGCCCACGATGACCCGGTGGTTGTCGGCCAGCTTGCGCACCACCAGACCAGCCTCGCGCGGCATGCCGATGCGCACCACCGCATCGAACCCCTCGTCAATCAGCCCGGTGATGCGATCGGTCAGCACCAGATCGACCGACAGGCCCGGATGAACCTGCGTCAGCGCCCGGCAGACCGGGCTGACATGCGCCCGCCCCAGCGCCATGGGGGCACTCAGCCGCAGCAGGCCATGCGGCTCGGCCCGGTCATGCGCCAGCGTCGCCTCGGCCTCGTCCACTTCGGCCAGAATGCGCCGGGCATGCTCGAACAGGCGGGTGCCCTCGTCGGTCAGCGCCATGCGGCGCGTGTTGCGCAGGATCAGCCGCGTGTTGGTGCGCGCCTCCAGCGCTGCCAGCCGCTTGCTCACCACGCTGAGCGCCAGCCCCATCTCGCGCCCGGCCGCTGACAGGCTGCCATGGGTGGCGATGCGCACGAAGAGGCGCAGGTCGTTGATGTCATGGAGCATGGATTGTTTCCGGAACGTGGAGGATGTGTTGCCCATTCCACTCTACTCCAGAGACTATCCCGCGCCTAGATAGGCAAGCCCCCCATCAGGCTTTCAGGAGCCCCCATGACGACCAGGCTGTTCACCCCCGTCATCCTTGCCGGCCACGCCGCGCCCCATCGCGTGGTGATGGCGCCGATGACCCGCGCCCGATCGACCCAGCCCGGCGACGTGCCCAATGCGATGAACGCTGCCTATTACGCCCAGCGGGCCGGCGCCGCCTTGATCGTCTCCGAGGCGACGCAGATCTCGCCGCAGGGCAAGGGCTATTCCTTCACGCCGGGTATTTACAGCGCGCAGCAGGTCGAGGGATGGCGGCTGGTGACGCAGGCCGTCCATGCCAAAGGCGGGCAGATCTTCGCCCAGCTCTGGCATGTGGGCCGCATGTCGCACCCCGATTTTCATGAGGGCGCGCTGCCGGTGGCCCCGTCCGCCTTGCCGTTCGACGGCCAGATCTGGAAGGTGAACCCGGCCACAGGCGCCGGCGAAATGGTCGATTGCCCCACACCCCGCGCGCTGGATACCGACGAGATCCCCGGCATCATCGAGGATTTCCGCAAGGCCGCGCGAGGCGCCATTGAAGCCGGCTTCGACGGTGTCGAAATCCATGGCGCCAACGGCTATCTGATCGACCAGTTCCTGCGCACCTCCGCCAACCACCGCACCGACCGGTATGGCGGATCGCGCGACAACCGCCTGCGCTTCCTGCGCGAGCTGATCGACGCCGTGGCGGACGAGGTTGGCCCGCAGCGCACCGCCATCCGCCTGGCGCCGTTCCTCACCGCGCGCGGCATGGCCTGCCCCGATATCCTGCCCACCTTGCTGGAGGCAGCGGATTTCCTGAATGCCAAGGGCATCGCCTATCTCCATCTGGTCGAGGCGGACTGGGACGATGCGCCCGCGTTCACCGAGGATTTCCGCCGCGACATCCGCGCGCGTTTTGCCGGGGCGATCATCGTGGCGGGCCACTATACGCTGGCCAAGGCTGATTGGGTGCTGGGCGCGGGCTATGCCGATCTGGTGGCGTTCGGCCGCCCCTTCATCGCCAACCCCGATTTGCCCGAACGGTTGCAACAGGGCCTGCCGCTGGCCCAGCCCGATAGCGCGACCCTGTTTGGCGGCGACGAGGAAGGCTACACCGACTATCCCGTCGCAGGATGAGATGCCCTCGCGCAGGGCGCCCTCGTCCTGAAGGCTGCCCTTGGAGGGCTGCGATTTCCTTGTCGTGACGGGCCGCAAGCACCTCCTATCCGCGCTCGCGCAGCCTTACAGCAATGCTGCCGCCGACCCATCCTCGCCTTGCCGCGCAGCTGCTTGAATGGCCGCGCACGCCGTATCCTGGTGCATGGATGGCGGGCGGGCCCTCAAGCTTTTTGGGCGAACCAGATGTGATGATCGACAGGTTTGCCGGTGAAGCCCGGATCGGGATTGGCAACCGCCCCGACCTTCACCTCGGTCACGGCAAATCCTGCACGTTCAAGGCGCTGGGTGAAATCACCGTCGCCATCGGCCGACCACACCGCCAGCACGCCGCCCGGACGCAGCGCCTTGCGGCTCGCTTCAAGGCCTGATGCCGAATAGAGCATGTCGTTGCGGCGGCGGGTCAGCCCTTCCGGGCCATTGTCAACGTCCAGCAGGATGGCGTCATACCCGTCAGACGCCGAGTGGATCAGCAGGCCGACATCATCCACCACCACCGTCACTCGCTCATCATCGAGGCAGCCGCCCGTCAGCCCGGCCATCGGGCCGCGGGCCCACTCG
>DATMUT010000507.1:0-3624 GCA_035563755.1 Novosphingobium sp. | reverse complement strand
TCGACAATGTTGGTGGCCGGGTCAAACGCATAGCCCCACACATTCTCGAGCAGCATCGAGCGCGTGACCGAGCGATCGGCATGCCGCATCAGGAAGGCGAGCAGCGAGAATTGCTTGCGGTTGAGCGTAACCACCTGCTCATCGGCCCAAAGGGCGCGGTGCCCGGCCACATCGAGGTGCAGCCGGCCCACGGCAATGCCGCCGGCGTCCTCGCGCGCGGGGCCGCGATCGGCGCCGCGACGGCAAATGGCCACCAGCCTGGCGCTCAGCTCGGCCATGTCAAACGGCTTGGTCAGATAGTCGTCGGCGCCGGCCACCAGCCCCTCGACCCGGTCCTCTACCGAACCGAGCGCCGAGAGCATGAGCACCGGGGGCCGGCCGCCCGCAGCGCTCAACCGTTCGAGCACCTGCGTGCCGGAAATGTCGGGCAGCATCCGGTCGAGCACCACCGCATCGAAAGGCGCGGCGGCACATGCGTCGAGCGCATCGGCGCCATTGGCCGCACAGCTGGGCGAATAGCCCAGCGCGCTGAGGCCGCGGCTGATGTTCTGGGCGATGACGGGGTCGTCCTCGACCACCAGGATGCGCGAAGGTTGCATCCTGCCACATATCGCCGCAATCCATGACAATCGCGCGTCAGGCGCGGCAATATTTGCCCATGCTCACGCCGGCAGCAGCACCGCGCGCTCTTCGGGCAACAGCAGGTTGAGCACCAGCGCCAGCACCGCCGCCGGCAACACACCCGAGGCCAGCAGGTCGTGCGCGGCCCCCGGCAGATGCGCCAGCGCCGCCGGCTCGAGCTGCAAGCCCAGCGCCAAAGACAGCGACACGCCAAAGATCAGCATGTTGCGCTGGTTCCACACCACCCCCGACAACATCGCCAGCGCCGAGGAGGCCACCATGCCGAACATGACGATCACCCCGCCGCCCAGCACCTCGACCGGGATGGTGGTGATGGCGGCGCCAATGCGCGGCAACAGCCCGCACGCGATCAGGAACACCGCCCCCACCGACACGACATGGCGGCTCATCACGCCGGTAATCGCGATAAGGCCCACGTTCTGGCTGAAGGTGGTGTTGGGCATGGCGCCAAACACCGCCGCCAGCGCCGTGCCCACGCCATCGGCCCCCACCGCGCCGATCAGCTCGTCATCGCTGGCCCGCCTGCCCGCCGTGCCCTCGCAAATCACCTCGACATCGCCAATCGTCTCGATCGAGGAGACAAAGCCAGTCAGGCAAAAGCCGATGATGGCCGTAGCCGACAGCGCAAAACCGAAGTGGAACGGCATGGGCACCATCACCCAGCCTGCCTGGCCAATGGGCGAAAAATCAACCCGCCCCATGGCCACCGCCACGCCATACCCCGCCGCCAGCCCCAGCAGCACCGAGGCGCTGGACCACAGCCCCCGGCCAAAGAACTTGAGCCCCAGCGTGACCACCACCACCACGCCCGCCAGAAACCAGCTGCCCAGCGCGCCATAGGCCGGCGTGCCAATGGCCGACACGCCGCCAGCGGCATATTGCACCCCCACCCGCATGAGCGAGAGGCCGATCATCAGCACCACCAACCCCGTCACCAGCGGCGGCAGGGCAAAGCGTATGCGCCCGACAAACCGGCTGAGCAGCGCGTGCAGCCCCCCCGCGCACAGCGCCGCCGTGGTCAGTTCGGCCATGGCGCCCACGCCCCGCCCCGCCACAATGGGCACCATGACCGAGATGAAGGCAAAGCTGGTGCCCTGCACCAGCGGCAGGCGCGCGCCGATCGGCCCCAGGCCCGGCACGCGCAGCCCCACCGTCTGCATCAGCGTCGCGATGCCGGCAAACAGCATCGACATCTGGATCATGTAGACAAGCTGCGAAGGATCGCGCGAGCCAAAGCCGAAGCCTGCCGCCCCCGCCACGATAATGGGCGGCGTCAGGTTCGAGACGAACATGGCCAGCACATGCTGGATACCCAGCGGCACCGCCTGCGCCAGCCCCGGAAAGTAATCGGGATCGCGCGCCGATACGGCCGGTATGGCGGGATCGGGACGCTCGCCGGGCAAGGTCGCAACACTTGGCGGGGCGGTGGTCATGCGCTTCTCCTGCGGGCGGGGGTGGCGGGCATCAGTGCATCAGCCGGGCAACGGCGGCCTGCGCATCGGCAATGATCTCGCGCCTGCTGGCCTGCGCCAGATCGCCATCGCGCACCACCGCCCGCCCTTCGACAAACACGTCGCGCGCCTGCAAAGGCGGGGCCAGCACCAGCGCCGCCACCGGGTCCCACGCGCCGGTCGAGGCGATGTCGGCCATGGGCCACACGGCAATGTCGGCGCGAAAACCGGGGGCCAGAGCGCCGCAATCGTCGCGGCCCAGCACCTTTGCTCCGCCGCGCGTGGCGATATACAGCGCCTCGCGCGGGGGCATGGCGCCAGCGCCGCCCGCCACGCGCTGCAACAGCATGGCCATGCGCGCCTCGTTCAGCAGATGGCCCGCATCGCTCGACGCCGAACCGTCAACGCCCAGCGCCACCGGCACGCCGGCATCGCGCATGGCGCGCACCGGCGCCACCCCGGAACCCAACCGGCAATTCGAGCACGGGCAATGCGCCACCCCCGTGCGGGTGCGGGCAAACAGGGCGATTTCGGCGGCGTCGAGTTGCACGCAGTGAGCGTGCCACACATCCGGGCCGGTCCATCCCAGCTCTTGTGCGTATTGCCCCGGCCGGCAGCCGAAGGTCGCCAGGCTGTAGCGCACATCGTCGGCATCCTCGGCCAGATGGGTGTGCAGCATCACGCCCTTCTCGCGCGCCAGCAGGGCCGCGTCGCGCATCAGCTCGCGGCTGACCGAAAAGGGCGAGCAGGGCGCCACCCCCACCCGCACCATCGCGCCGGGCCGGGCATCATGGAACCGGTCGATCAGCCGAATCGTATCGGCCAGGATCGCCCCCTCCTCCTCGACCAGCGCATCGGGCGGCAGGCCGCCCTTGCTCTCGCCCACGCTCATCGCGCCGCGCGTGGGGTGGAACCGCAGGCCGACCGATTGCGCCGCCGCGATCGTATCGTCCAGCCTCACCCCATTGGGAAACAGGTACAGGTGGTCCGAGGACAGGGTGCAGCCCGACAGCGCCAGCTCGGCCAGGCCCAACCGCGTCGCGGCATAGACATCATCGGGCGTGTAGCGCGCCCAGATGGGGTAAAGCCGCTTCAACCAGCCGAACAGCGAGGCGCTGTCGGCCCCCGGCACCGCGCGGGTCAGCGTCTGGTAGAGGTGGTGATGCGTGTTCACCAGCCCCGGCGTGACCACGCAGCCAGCCGCGTCGATCACCTCGTCGGCCTGCGCGATCAGCGGAGCCAGGTCGGCGGTGGTGCCGACCTGCTCGATCACCCCGTCCCGAAAGGCGATGGCGCCGCCGGCAATCTCATGGCCGCAATCGCCCGCGCCGTTCCCCGCGCCGTCCATCGTGACCAGCACGGCAGCGTCGCGGATGACCGTCAGGCTCATTTGCCCGCGCCCGGCGTGGTGGCGCCATAGCGGTCCCAATGCGCCAGCAATTCATCGACCACCACCGAACCGGTCGCATACAGGCTTTCAAGCGCGGCATGCATGCCGGCATAGCCCTGATTCTCGCGCAGCAGATAAGCA
>DATMUT010000506.1:0-2116 GCA_035563755.1 Novosphingobium sp. | reverse complement strand
GCTCTGGCCGACCCTGTGGGTCAGGTCATCAGCACCGACACGCGCCCCAACGGGCTGGCGCTCAGCCGCGTGCGCGTGCCCATCGGCCTTATCGGCATCATCTACGAAAGCCGCCCCAACGTGACGGCCGACGCTGCCGCCCTGTGCTTTGCCTCGGGCAATGCGGCGCTGCTGCGCGGCGGGTCCGAGGCGGTGCATTCCAACCGCGCCATTCACGCCGCCATGGTGCGCGGCCTGGCCAGCAAGGGCGTGCCCGAGGCCGCCGTGCAGCTGATGCCCACGCAGGACCGCGCCGCCGTTGGCGCGATGCTGACCGCGGCAGGCCTGATCGACATGATCGTGCCGCGCGGTGGCAAGAGCCTGGTCGAGCGGGTGCAGAAGGATGCGCGCGTGCCGGTTCTGGCGCACCTCGATGGCATCTGCCACACCTATGTGCACAGCGCTGCCGACGCCGACATGGCCATTTCGATCGCGCTCAACGCCAAGATGCGCCGTACCGGCATCTGCGGCTCGATGGAGACGCTGCTGCTCGACGCGGCCTTCCCGGCCAGCCAGCAGGTGGTGGCGCGGCTGATCGACGCGGGCTGCGAACTGCGCGGCGACGCGCGCGCCCGCGCGCTCGACCCGCGCATTCTGCCCGCTACCGACGCCGACTGGGATACCGAATATCTCGACGCGATCCTTTCGGTTGCGGTGGTCGACGGGCCGGACGCGGCAATCGCGCATATCGCCCGCCATTCCAGCCACCACACCGACGCGATCATCACCGCCGACGAGGCGGTGGCCGAGGCGTTCCTCAACCGCGTCGATTCGGCCATCGTCATGGTCAATGCCAGCACGCAGTTTGCCGATGGTGGCGAATTCGGCCTTGGCGCCGAGATCGGCATCGCCACGGGCCGGCTGCATGCGCGCGGGCCGGTCGCGCTCGAGGGGCTGACCACCTACAAGTGGCAGGTGCGCGGAAGCGGCCAGACCAGGCCCTGAGGCGCATCACCTGAGACAGCCACCCCAACGTATCGGCCTCATGGGCGGGAGCTTCAATCCCGCCCATGGGGGCCATCGCCGGATCAGCCTTGGCGCGCTGCGCGCACTGGGGCTGGACGAGGTGTGGTGGCTGGTCTCGCCGGGCAATCCGCTCAAGGCCGCGGCGGGCATGGCGCCGCTGGGCGCGCGCATGGCCAGCGCCCGCGCTGAGGCCGCCCGTGCCCCCATCCGCGTCACCGCGATCGAGCGCGAAATGGGCACGCGCTACACCGTCGACACGCTGGCGCGCATTGGGCGCCGCTGGCCGCGCAAGCGCTTCGTGTGGATCATGGGGGCCGACAATCTGGCCCAGCTGCACCTGTGGCGCGCCTGGCGCCGCATTGCCGCCCTTATGCCGATTGCGGTTGTGGCCCGTCCGGGATATGATGGCGCTGCCCTTGCCGCGCCGGCAATGGCCTGGCTGGGCCGTTTCCGGCGGCCCCGCGCCAGTTTTGCCAACCGGGCAGGATGGAGCGCGCCTTCACTGGTGCTTCTGGCCTTTACCCCCGATCCGCGATCGGCCAGCGCATTGCGCGCCGCCGATCCCGAGTGGGCCTGCCGGGCCGTTGCCCGGCCGATGCGCGACGGCGTGACGCATCGAACCATCCCGGTCGGCGCATGACCCTCTTTCGACCAGCCTTGAACCCGGTCGTTGTCCCGAACAAGGGCGACCTTGCCGGGTTTTCGGCCTTTTCCTTCCTCCGCCACAGGAGTAATCACGACCTGACATGAGCCAAATGCAAACCCCGGCAGCCCCCGCGCTGTCTTCCACCCTTGCCGGATCGGGCGCCCCCGCCGCTGGCCCCGCCACCCCGCTGCCCGAAGCCGAGCCCGGCTCGCTGCACGCGCTGGTGCTTCAGTCGCTCGACGACGATCAGGCCCAGGAGATCGTCTCGATCCCGCTGGCCGGCAAGACTGCCATTGCCGATCACATGGTCATCGCCTCGGGTCGTTCGACCCGCCAGGTAGCTGCCATGGCCGAAAAGCTGGCCGAGCGCATCAAGCACGGCGGTTTTGGCAATTCCCGCATCGAGGGCCTGCCGGCCGCCGACTGGGTGCTGATCGATGCTGGCGACGTGGTGGTTCACCTGTT
>DATMUT010000505.1:0-2107 GCA_035563755.1 Novosphingobium sp. | reverse complement strand
CTATGGGCTGATCCTGCCGCGCGCGGTGCTCGACGCGCCGCGCCATGGGTGCCTGAACATCCACGCCTCGCTACTGCCGCGCTGGCGGGGCGCGGCGCCGATCCATCGCGCCATTCTGGCGGGCGATGCGCAGACGGGCGTCGGCATCATGCGGATGGAGACCGGGCTCGACACCGGCCCTGTGCTCGCCGAAGCGCGCACCGATGTGAGCGAGAAGACCACCGGCGAGCTGACTGGCGAGCTGGCGGCGATGGGCGCCGAACTGGTCGTGCGCGTGCTGGCCGACCTGCCTGCCTTTGCCGAAGTCCCGCAGGCCGCCGAGGGCCTCACCTATGCCCACAAGATCGACAAGGCCGAGGCGCGCCTCGACTTTACCGCCAGCGCCGGGCAGGTGTTGCGCCAGATTCGCGCCTTCGTGCCGGCGCCGGGCGCCTTCTTCGAACTGGAGGGCGAGCGCTACAAGGTGCTGGCTGCCGAAGCGGTAGAGGGCAGCGGCACGCCCGGCACCACGCTCGACGACGCGCTGACCATTGCCTGCGGCGCGGGCGCCATCTGCCCCACCCTGGTCCAGCGCGCCGGCAAGCCTGCCATGCCCACCGCCGCCCTGCTCAACGGCCGCGCCATTCCTGCCGGGACACAGCTGAATTGACCCGTTTCGCCCTGACCCTGGAATTCGACGGCACCCCCTTCATGGGCCTGCAGCGCCAGGCGCATGGCCCCAGCGTGCAACAGGCGGTCGAGGAGGCAATCGGCCGCGTCACCGGCGAGACCGTCACACTGTTCGCCGCCGGCCGCACCGACGCCGGGGTGCACGCGCTGTTCATGCGCGCCCATGTCGAAATCGCCAAACCCATCGCTCCCTTCCGCCTGATGGAGGCGATGAATTACCACCTGCGGCCCAACCCCATCGCGGTGCTCGATTGCGTCGAGGTGGCCGACGACTGGCATGCGCGGTTTTCGTGCATGGCGCGCAGCTATATCTACCGCATCGTCAACCGCCGCGCGCCGCTCACCATCGGGCTGCACCGGGCATGGCAGGTGCAGCAGCCGCTCGATGCCGGGGCGATGCACCGCGCGGCACAGGCATTGGTGGGCCTGCACGACTTCACCACGTTCCGCTCGGTGCACTGCCAGGCGCAAAGCCCGCTCAAGACGCTCGACCGGCTGGATGTGCGGCGACAGGGCGAGCAGGTCATCATCGAGACGCAGGCGCGTTCGTATCTGCACCATCAGGTGCGCTCGATGGTGGGCTGTCTGGCGCTGGTGGGCATGGGCCGCTGGCGCGAGGAGCAGATGGGCGAGGCGCTGGCCGCGCGCGAGCGGCAGGCGCTGGGGCTGAACGCGCCCTCGGACGGGCTGTATTTCCACCGCGCCTTCTACCCGGGCGAGGAGGGCGCGCCCGGCTGAGATGGAACATCGGCCCGGCTCGGGCTTTGTGACAACTGTCGGGCGGCAACGCCCAGTGGTTTCACAAACGCCAAGGAGTGTGCCGTGGCCGAAGCAGATCTTCAGACCAAGCCCGCTTTCACCTTCACCGACAACGCCACCTTGCGCGCCAAAGCCCGCAAGCAGATTGGCGAAGGGCCGGTAACGACATCCTACCCCGACGACCGCGACACGATCGTGGCGCATCTGAACGCGGCGCTGGCCACCGAATGGGTGTGCGTGCTGCGCTACATGCGCCACTATTTCTGCGCCACGGGCTTTGTGTCCGAGCCGATCAAGGCGCATTTCCTCGAGCATGCCAAGGAAGAGCAGGCCCACGCCAACGCACTGGCCGAGCGCATCGTCCAGCTGGGTGGCGAGCCGGACCTGAACCCCGATGGCTTCTCGAAGCGGGCTCATGCCGAATACAAGGAGGGCAAGACGCTGAAAGACATGATCCGCGAGGATCTGATCGCCGAGCGCATTGCCATCGAGGCCTACAAGGAGCTGATCGCCTATGTGGCCGATCGCGACCCCACAACGCGCGTACTGCTGGAAGGCATTTTGAAGCAGGAGGAGGAACACGCCGACGAGTTCCGCGACCTGCTCGAAGGATGGGAAGGCGAATAGGCCTGACCTGAACCTGCCGCCATTGCCGCCCGCCGATACCCCCCCCCCCCCC
>DATMUT010000504.1:0-5569 GCA_035563755.1 Novosphingobium sp. | reverse complement strand
GGCGATGCGGTGATCTTCCACCCGCACACGCCGCATTTCTCGAAGGGTAACGACAGCGCCACGCTGGCGCGCACGGGCCTTGCGGTGCGCCTGTTCGGGCATGACGTGCGCTGGCACAACGCCCCCTACAAGGCCGCCATTCCGGGCGTCGAGGACATGCCCGAGGGCGCGCTGGTGAGCGGCAGCGACGAGACGCTGCCCATCCTGTGGCGCCGCGAGGATGTCTCGCTGGCCGCCTGATAATCGCCTGCCGGCCAGCGCGCCGCCCTGCCGCTGGGTGGGGCGGCGTGTCTGTGCCATCATCATCGCAGTTGGCGCTAAGGATACCCCCTCAATGAAAATCGACACCGACATCAACCGCCGCGAGCTGGCCAGAACGCTGGGCATGGGGGCGCTGGGGGCAGGCGCGCTGGGCGCAGGCCTGATGGCCACGACCGGGCAGGCCGCTGCCCGCCCTGCGGCAAAGCCCGCCGCCATGCCGGTGCCTCAGCCGCCCGGCGGCCCGTGGACGGGCTACGGCAATCTGCGCCGCGCGGGCGGCGTGCTGCATTACGCAACACTTGGCCCCGACAACACCGGCCTGCCGCCGGTGGTGGTGCTGCACAAGCTGGGCGGGTGGCTGTCGGACTGGCGCTTTGTCGCGCCGGCTCTGGCCGAACACCGCAAGGTGATCGCCATTGACCTGCCGGGCCATGGCGGCTCGCGCTGGGACGGCGAGGCGCCCTATATCCAGACGCTGGGCGAGACGGCGGCGCTGCTGGTGGGCTTGCTCGACGAGCTGGACATCATGCAGGTCGACCTGCTGGGCACGTCGCTGGGCGGCTGCGCGGCGGCGGTGCTGGCCGCGCATTACCCCGAGCGCATCCACCGCCTCTCGATCATCTCGAGCGCGCTGTACGGGCGCCGCACGCTCGCGCAGGTCAAGGCGGCGGTCGATGACAAGCTGAAGGCCATTTTCGACGATCAGGGCAATCCGCTGCCCACGCCTCCGCAACTGCTGGTCGACACATTCGGCATGGTTCACCCCGAGGCGATGAACGAAGAGGGCATCCTCTCGCGCCGGGCAGCGGCCCACTGGCTGCAGCCCAGCGAGCGCGGCGTTGGCGTGTGCGACCTGCGCGATGCGCTGCGCCGGATCGAGGCGCCCACGCTGATGGTGTTTGGCGAGCACGACAAGGCCTATGTGAAGTTCCGAACATTTGCCGAAGCCGCGCTGCGCCACAGCCGCACCGAGGTGGTGCCCGATTCCGGGGCTTTCGTCATTCAGGACAACCCCACGGCAGCAGCCGCCATCCTCAAGCGGTTTGTCGAGCAGGGCTGAAGCGGCCAGCCACTCGCACACAAAAAGGGCGGGAAGGAGGAAACCCCTCTTTCCCGCCCTTTTTGTGTGCCTGCGCGGCGCCTGCCAGGCCAGAATTGCCGAGCGCAGATACGCCTACGGCAGATACAAAGCACCGCCCGGTGCGCAAGGCTCCGGGCGGCGAGGGATCTACCTGGTTAAAGCGTCAGAACTTGTAGCCGACCTTGAGGCCAAAGGTGCGCAGGTCGCGCAGCTGGGCAATGACGGCCGAGTAATAGGTAAAAGTGGGCGAGGTATAGCCGTCGCCCGCCGCGAAATAGGCGCGGTCGTTGAACAGGTTGGTTACGAAGACCTCGGCGTTCCAATGGGCGTTCTGCGCGCCGATATGCAGGTTCACCTGGGTCATGTCGGGCGTCTTGGTGGTGTTGGCAACGTCGGTGTACGAACCCGACTTGTACATGAAGTCACCGCGCACGAAGCCGTCGACATCATTGCCAAGCGGGCGCGTGTAGCTTGCCCCCAGCGTGCCCGACCACTTCGAGGTGTAGGGGTTCTGGTTGCCGCGGAAGTTGGCGATGCCGTTCGAGGCGGTCAGCGCCGGGTTGGTCTGCGAGAGGATGTAGCTGCCGGTATAAGCGCCATTGGCCGTCAGCATGATGTGCGAGTTCACCGCATAGGCCAGATCGGCCTCGAAGCCTGTCAGGCGTACGCGGCCCGCGTTCTGCAGGGCGACCAGCTGCTGCGCCGTGCCGCTGTCGTCGACGAACTGCAGCGTCGAGTTGTTCAGCTGATTGTACCAGTAGTCCATGTAGGCCGCGACTTCATAGCGCAGCTTGTTGTTGAACAGGCGGCCCTTGGCGCCGATCTCGTAGTTGATGATGTGCTCGGGCTGCACCTCGACCTTGTAGCCGCGGGCCGCCGCCAGGGCGAGCACGGCTGTCGAGGTGTTGGTGAGGAACGAGTTGTTGAACGAACCCGGGTTCACGCCCTGCGAGTAGCTGGCGTAGATCATGTTATGCGGGTCAAGCTTGTAGTTGACGATGACGCGCGGCAGGAAGTTCTTGAAGGCCTTGTCGAGCAGCATCGAGCCGCCCGGATAGAAGCCGGCCGGAATGCCGAAGACCGAAGTGGTCACATTTGTGCCCTGCGGCGCCGAAATCGCCTCGAGGCGGTCGATCTGATAGCGACCGTCGAAGTTGATCGACAGCTTGGGGGTGATGTCATAGCCAAGGCCATAGAAGAAACCGAGCGTCTTGGTGATCGAGGCGCCGGCCATGGTGGCGGTGAAGGTGGCGGTGTTGGTCGAGGCAGTGCTGGTTTCATACACGCCGCCCGAATCCGATGCCGACCATGCGTAGAGGTAGCTTACGCCCACCACGGCATGGAAATTGCCGCCATTCTCGAAAGCCAGGCGCCCTTCCTGCGAGAAGTCGTGGTTCAGGCCCTCGACCATGAAGGGGTAGGAGCTGGTGGCGCTGTAGTAGTTGCCAAAGTCGGCCAGCTCGCTCGACATGCCGTGGTTGTAGCCGGTCAGCGAGGAGAGGGTGAAGGCATCGCTCAGCTTCCAGTCGGCGGTCACGTGCAGGTGGTAGCTGCGCGAGACCATGCCAAAGCCCTGCGTGCCATCGGTGGGCGAAATCCAGCGCCCGGCCGAAGCGGCCAGCGAGTTGCGCAGGCCGGTGGTGAGCACATTGCCGCCCGAGACCACCGCCGCGCGGCTCGAGAGCGTGCCGCAATAGCCCGGCACGCCGCTGGGCATGTTGCAGTTGGCATTGGCGGCAATGCCGGCGCTGGGCACGCCGTTCAGGCTGATAAGGCCGGTGGCGGCCGGGCCGTCCTTGTTTTCGGTGTACATGCCAAAAGCCTTGACCGTCAGGCGGCTCGATGGCTTGAACACCAGCGAGAGCGAGCCGGTGCGGGTGCGCTGGTCGCCCAGCGTTTGGCCCGGAATCCCTGCGTTCTGGTACGAGCCGCCCTTCTGCCATTCTTGGCCGGTCACGCGAAAGCCCAGCACGTCGCCAAAGATGGGGCCGGCCAGCGAGGCGGTGATCTCGTGGTTGTTGCGCGAGCCGACCGAGGCCTGGATCGAGCCGGTCAGGTGGTCGGTGGGCACCTTGGTGATGATGTTGATGGCGCCGGCAAAGGTCTGGCGGCCGAAATAGGCCGACTGCGGGCCCTTGATGACCTCGACGCGCTCGGGGTCGGTCACGTTCTGCACGCCTACGCCCGAGGCCACCGGCACGCCGTCGATGAAGATCGAGGTGGTCTGGGCGGTGCTGGTCGAGGGGGCGATGCCGCGCAGCACGACCTGCTGGAACGAGCGGTCGGCGCGGCCGCCGCTGGTGGCCATGTGCTGCATGTTCAGGCCGGGCACATAGGCGGCCATGTCCTGCAGCGAAACGACGCCGCGATCCTTCAGATCGTCACCGGTCAATGCACTGATTGCAATCGGGGTGGTCAAAATATTCTCGCTCTTGCGGCGAGCGGTGACCATGATTTCGCCGGGCATAGCGGCCGTGTCGGCGGCTGCGGGCGCATCGGCAGGCGCATTGGCGGCATGGGCGATCGAAACGTCGGTGGCAATGGTGGCCGCAAAGGCCGAGACACACAAGATGGTCGATGACTTCAAAGTGTTCTTGAACAGGCGGTTAAGCATGCTTTCATCCCTTCATGAGGACTATTGTCCTTCCCTGACGCGCAGTTTCGCGGTGTGGCCCGAGATCGGTCACGACCTCGGGGCTTGGCAGGCAGCGGCCGCGATACTTGCGATCATTGTGCATCGTGAATGAATCATCGTGCACATTTGATGTGCAAAAGGTGCATTCTCGATGGATGGGCGTCGATTAGTGCACGCCAAATTGGCCGCCTGTCGGTGATGTGGGGCGGATTGTTGCTGCTGCGGGTGTTTTGTCACCCTTGGCAAGGGTGTCCCGATTTGTAGATTTATCTAAATATGATAGATATTTGTCGAAAAATTGGCGCATTGTGCCGCCTGGCATGGGCCATCCGCCATTGCGCTCGCGAACGCCAGTTCTTTGCAAAATTGGGTTCGTGTGCAGGCAGATTTTGCAAATATACGCCATATCGCGCATGCGCCGGGCAAAGTTGCGCTGCACACGCGACAGCATCGCGCGAGAATGCAGGTTCAGGCTTGCAAAGGGTGCCGGGCTGCCGTCAGTCGGCGCGTTCGGCCTCGGCCTTGCCCTTCAGCGTCGAGCCGCGCTCGATCACGTCGCAGGCCAGCCAGATGCGCGGCGGCGGCGTGGTCGACGGGCCGATGCGCGCCTCCATGATCGCCACAGCTGTCTGCACCATCGACATGACCGGTATGTGCACCGAAGTGACCGGATGCGACAGCCAGCGCGCTTGCGAGGTGTCGCCAAAGCCCACAACCGACAGGTCCTCGGGCACGCGCAGACCATAGCGCTCGCGCGCCACGTCGATGATGGCGATGGCCAGCGCGTCGGAGGCGGCAAAGACGGCGTCGGGCGGGTTGGGACCGGCCAGCAACTGCTCGGCCGCGCTCACCCCGTGTTCGTAATTCCACCCCGTCTCGACCCAGCGCACCGGATCGCTGCCGGCCGTCTCCATCATTTCGGCAAAGGCGTGCAGTTCGGTGCCGCGATTGGGGTTGGTGGCAATGGCGGCGGGCCGGCGGCGGCCCTCGTCCAGCATAAGGCGGGCCACGTCGCGCCCGGCATTGGGCGCATCGACCCACACCAGCGCCGCGCCATCCAGCGTGTCCGACCGCTCGAGCACCACCAGCGAGACATTGGCCGCCTTGGCCCGGCGGCGCACCTGCGCGCCCGGGATGCCCGACAGCACGATCATGCCCTGCAGGTTCTCGTCCAGCAGATCCTCGATCGTCGCGTCGAGCCGGGCCATGTCGCTCACGATGCGCCAGACAACGGTAAAACCGCGCTCGGCCATCTCGGCCTCGATCATCGAGTAGAGATGCGCGAAATAGGGGCTGTAAAGGTTGGCCATGACCACGCCCGCGCGCCGGGTGGCGCTGGCGGCGGTTTCGGCGCCCTTGTGCGCCGGCTTGTAGCCCAGCGTTGCCGCCGCTGCCAGAATGCGCGCCCGCGTTTCGGGGGCAACGCTGGCGCCCGGCGTAAACGTGCGCGACACGGCCGAGCGCGATACCTGCGCCATGCGGGCCACATCGTTCGCGTTCACCTTGCGGTTGCGCGCCGGCCGGTTTCGTGCGGGGCGGGGGGGAGCCGCTTGACTGCCAAGGGGGTTGGTGTGATCGGGATCCATGCTTTT
>DATMUT010000503.1:0-2836 GCA_035563755.1 Novosphingobium sp. | reverse complement strand
TCGGTTTTGAGCAGTTCGAGCTGGAAACGGACAGGCCGCAGTTCCTCGCGCAGCAGGAATTCGGTGTCGCGAAAGGCCAGCCGATAGGACGAGCTTTGCGTCTGCGCGGTGTGGGTCTCGTGCTTCTCGACGAAACCGGCTTCCTGTTCGGCCTTGTAAAACTTGCGACGGGAAATTTCTTCTTCGGTCATGTTCTGCTTTCACCAATCGCGCCCAGCCTAACCCGGGCTGATGAACATCGCGTGACCATGCGAGCAGGTGCCCGACCGGTCGGCAATGCCGTGGAAAAGCAGCCATGTTTTGCGCCTTTGACGCGCCTTGGCAAGAGGGGGCGACGCGCGGCCGCCCCCCGTTGCATCAGAACTTCGCGTCGACCTGCAGGCCCACCTGGCGGAAGGCCGCGGGCGTCAGGATCTGGCCATAAGAGCCGGTCGAGCCATCGGGGAAGTTGGCATAGCGCAGCACCGGCTCGCGGTTGCCCGTGAGGTTGCGGCCAAAGATCGCCGCCGACCAGCGCCCGTCGGCCGAGCGGATGCCGATGCGCCCGCCAAGCGTTGCATGCGGCCCCCAGGTCAGGTTCGGATCGGTCGAGGCCGCCACCCGCAGCGAAGACTTGTAGACCACATCGCCCGAGAGGAAGCCATCGACGCGCTGGGTGATCGAGCGGGCGTATTCGGCCGAAAGCGTGCCCTTCCACAGCGGGGCTGCCTGCAACTGGCGGCCCGACAGGTCGCTGCCATCCTGCCCCAGGAAGCCGGCAGGGTACGTCACCGGGTTCCAGATGAGGCCCGCGTTGAAGGTCAGCTCGCGCGTTGCCCGCCCGCTCAGGTTGAACTCGATGCCGCGCGAGGCGACATTGCTGATGTTCTGCGGGTTGCAGGTCAGGCCGCCGGCCGAATTGGGCGTGCACAGCTGGCCCTGATAATCCTTCAGGTCCATCCAGAAGGCGCTCAGGTCGAGCGCCAGCCGCCCGCCCATCATCGTCGCCTTCAGCCCCGCCTCGTAGTTGGTGGGGATCTCGGGGCGTATCACCTTGGGCACATTGCCCGCCACCGTCAGGTCGCCCAGCGCCACCTGCGAGCCCTTGTACCCGCGCGAGATGGTCACATAGGTCATCAGGCGGCGGTTGAACTCGTACTGCGCGCCGCCCTTCCACGAGACATTGCCAACCGTGGTCGAGACATGCCCGCCCGACAGCGTGTCGCGCGAGTAATAGGGCACGTCCAGCTTCTCGGAGGTGTAGCGCCCGCCGCCGATCAGGCGCAGGTGGTCGCCCACATGCCAGGTGGCCTGGCCGAACACCGCCAGCGAATCATCATGCTCCCAGATGTCGGTGCCGCTTTGTGCCACCACCGGGAACAGGCCAAAGGGCGTGTTGGCATAGATGTCGAAATTGGCCGCCTGCGTGTATTGCCGCTGGCTCGAACCGAAGAGGCCAATGGTGTATTCCAGCTTCGCGCCCGAAGGCGAGGCGGCGCGCAGTTCCTGCGTGAACAGGCTTTGCCGCCCGTTGGCCGGGCCCGACAGAATGCGCAGGCCATAGGGGTCGAGGCGGAAGATGTCGGTCATGCCCGGCCCGGTCTTCTGCTCGCGATAGGCGCTGACCGAGGTGAGCTGCACCGCCCCGGCATCATAGTCGATCTGGATCGAGCCGCCGTAGGTTTTCGTCAGGTTGCGCACATCGGTGTTCGAGCAATAGGAACGGTTGCCCGCCCCGGCCACGATCCCGCATTGCGCCAGCGTGCTCGCAAGGTCGCTGTTGGCCTTGTAGATGGTGAAGAAATCCGAGCCGCGATCGCGCGTCTGGCTGTAGTCGCCAATGATGTTCACGGTCAGCCGGTCGGTGGGCTGCCACAGGAAGCGGCCGCGCAGGCCCCATGTGTCATGCGCGTCATACTTGCCCGTCAGCGTGTTGTAGCCCACGCCCTGGCGCAGGTTCATGTTGCCCGACACGCGCAGCGCCGCATTGGCCGCCACCGGCACGTTGACCAGCCCCTGCACCACCTGCTGCCCATATTCCGAGCCAGCCGTGCCGGCGGCCGACAGCTCGCTGCGGATGCGGGCCGAGAAGCGGGTGAAATCGGGCTTGTTGGTGGTGATGTTGATGACGCCGGCCGAGGTGGTGAGGCCAAAGAGCGTGCCCTGCGGGCCCTTGAGCACTTCGACGCGGGCGATGTCGAACAGGTCCGAGATGTTCACATTGCCCTGGCTGACCTGATCGACCACCACGCCCACCGAGCCGACCGCGCCGTTCTGGAACGACTGCGTGCCGATGCCGCGGATCTGGCCGCCGCCGCCCACGCTCTGCCCCGGCGCCTGCTGGATCTCGAGCGAGGGGGCGATACGGGCCAGATCGCTCACGGTGTTGACCTGCGCGCGCTCCAGATCGGCCTGGCTGGCCACGCTGATCGACTGCGGCACATCCTGCAGGCGCTCGACGCGCTTCTGGGCGGTCACGACGATCTCGGCGCTGCTGGGGGGCTGGGCCTGCTGGGCCTGCACCGGCGCCGCGCAGGCCATCGCGGCCACGCCCGACAGCCAGAACAGCCGCATGTGCGAAAGGGGGTTGGTGGTGTGCACGTCAGTCTCCCTGGTCATCCCTGACAGGCAGGAGATCGGGGGCACCACCCGCGCGGGGGCATCCCTCAGCCACGCGGCGGTACATGCCGCCCCGGCTGCGCGGGCTGCCCTTTGCGATCAGGCGATTGACTGGCGATTTTGCGCCCTTGGCCGACCTGCCCTGTCTGGGCCGATCCGCTCTCCCCGGTCCTGTCTGCTCTTGTTTACCGGGTCAGGATTAGGGCAGCTTCTCCACAATCAATAATAGTATTTCACG
>DATMUT010000502.1:0-4027 GCA_035563755.1 Novosphingobium sp. | reverse complement strand
GCCGCCCGAGATCGTCGTGCCGCCGGTATAGCTGTTCGCGCCCGAGAGGGTGACGGTGCCTTCGCCGCTCTTGACCAGCGATCCGGCGCCCGTCAGCACGGCATCGACCGAACCGGCCTGCATGTCGAACGTGCCGGCCGAGGAGAGCGTGCCGTTGGTGATTGTGCCGCCGGTCAGCGAAACGCCGCCGTCCTGCGTCTGCGTGGTGCCGCCCAGATCGAGCGTGCCGGCATTGACCGTGGTGATGCCCGACGTTGCGCCCAGCGTGCCGTTGCCCGAAAGCGCCAGCGTGCCCGCGGAAAGCACCGTGCCGCCCGTGTAGCCGTTCACGCCCGAGAGGACCAGCGTGCCGTCGCCCTGCTTGACGACATCGCCCGGCGTCGCGCCATCGTTGATGCTGCCCGAAATGGTGGCGGTGCTGCCGCCGGCGACATCGAACACCGGGTCGCCCGCCACGGTAATGTTATTGGCAATGGTGGTCGTGCCGGTGATCTCGAAGTAGGCCGGCGTCAGGCTGGTGCCGATCAGTTGCAGCAGGCCGGTGCCCAGCGATGCGCCGTTGGCGATCGACAGGCGTGCGCCTGCCTGCACCCCGATGCCGCCCGAAAACGTGTTGATGCCGGTCAGCACGATGGCGCCGCCGCCAACGCGATCGACGATCAGCAAGCCCGAGGGCGTGCCGCTGTCGTCGCTGAATACGCCGGAGAACACGTAGCGACCGCCGTTGGCGTTAAGGATGCCGCCGTTGGAGGTGACCGAGAAATTGCTGCTGGAGTCCTGATCTGCGGTCAGTTCGCCGCCATCGAAGCGCGCGGCCAGGCTGGTGCCGACCTGGCTGGTCAGCGCGCTGCCGTCGGTGGTGGTGATGTTGCCCAGCGCGGGGGGCGGGTTCTGGGCAACTTGCTGCTGTTGCGTGAGATAGGCAATGAGGTTCGCGACGAAGGCTGACTGGTAGAAGGTGTTGTCGAGAAAATTGACGTCGAGCACCGTAATGATTGTGCCGGTTGGCGCGCCCGAAAGCTTGCCCACACCCCATGCCGCAGCGCCGCAATCCGACGTGATGCAGGTGCCCGTGCCCAGCGAGGTGAACTGGCCAATGGCCGCGAAGCTGACGGCGGAGGTCTGGTTGGCGAGAAGGAACTGCGAGGCCACGGTCTGGCTGTTTGAGGAGTTGCTGTTGCTCGAGACGGTCGCGGTGCCGCCGCCCAGTGCGTTGATCAGGCTGGTGATCGAACTGTCGCGGGCTTGGAAACCCGAGTTTTCGCCCATCAGGAACAGCGTGCCGCCGTTTTGCAGGTAATTGGTGTAATAGGTGATCTGTGCCTGGGTCAGCGCAGTGCTGAAGCCCAGATCCCACACCTGGGCATAGCCGGACAGGTCGACGGTGGTGCCGGGGCTGGCGATGGTGGCGGTGTTGCCGGCCGTTGTCTGCGCGTTGGCCAGGTTGGTCTGCGTGCCGTTATAGCTGCTGTAGTTGAAGATGATGACATCGCTGGCCGAAGCGGCGACAGGCTGGGTGGCAACGGCAAGCAGCGCGGTCGATGCCAGCAGCTTTTTGCGGCGGGCACGGCATACGTGAGACGCCTTAAGAAATATATTTGACATTAAGTCCCCCAAAACATTGCCAAATTAAAGTGAAGCAATGGTTAGGGAATATTCGGTTTAGTAATGGTGTGGCGTTGTATCGGTAGGTTCCCTAATGAAATGTGTTGAATATATTTCGACATGTGTCGCGGGTATTGCGCCCCGGTGTGGCCCGAGGGCGGGGGATGGCAATGCGGGCCTGCAGGGGGGGGCGCCTGTCGCCGGGCTGCGGGCAAGCAAGGGCTTGTCCGCAGCCCGTCGCGCGTGGCGCCTGATTATGCGTTAGGCCACTTGCGGCGGGCGGGCTTGCCTGTCAAAGCGTCAGGACATGCCCGACCCGATCGGCGGGTGGGACAGGATAGCCTGATAACACACTCATATGCACGGATTTGCCAATCCCGCCCGTTTTCTGCGTCTGGCCCGCTGGCTGACGCCCCTGTGCCTGTGCGCGGGGCTGGCCATTGCGGTGGGCGCGCTGGCCTGGGGTGTGTTCGCCGCCCCGGCCGACAGCCTTCAGGGCGATACGGTGCGCATCGTCTACTTGCATGTGCCAACCGCCTGGCTGGGCATGATGGGCTGGTCCTCGATCGCCTTTGCCAGCCTGTGCGAGATCGTGTGGCGCCATCCGCTGGCCGGCTTTGCCGCGCGCGCGGTGGCGGTGCCGGGGGCGGTGTTCACCGCCGTGTGTCTGGCCACCGGCTCGATCTGGGGTAGGCCGGCGTGGGGCACCTGGTGGGTGTGGGACGGGCGGCTGACCAGCATGCTGGTGCTGCTGTTCCTCTATTTCGGCTATATGGCGCTGGAACAGGCCGCGCGCGGCAGCAATGGCGCAGGTCAGGGCCAGTCGCGCATTGCCGCCGTGTTCGGGCTGGTCGGCGCGATCAACATTCCGGTCATCCACTATTCGGTCATCTGGTGGAACAGCCTGCACCAGCCGCCTAGCATCACGATGGGGTCATCGGCCATGGCGCCGGCCTTTCTGGTGCCGCTGCTGGTTTCGACGCTGGGTTTTACGCTGGTGTTTGCAGGCGTCGTTCTGGCGCGGATGCGCGCGATCATGGCGCAAGAGCAGGCCGAGGCGCGCCTGCGCCGCAAGGCGATGTCGGCGCGCACGGCCGTTGCCGCAGAGGGCGAGTGGTAAATGCACGAGACATTTGATCAATGGCAATTCGTGGCGCTCGCCTATGCGATAGGCGGGGGCGCAACTCTGGCGCTGGTGGCGTGGAGCTGGCTGTCGATGCGCCGGGCTGAGGCGCGGCGTGACACCATCCTGAACAAGGGCCGCGAAGGATGAATACTGGTGCAAAGGCTGGCGGCTTGAAGGCCAAACATCAGCGACTGGTGCTGGTGGTGGTGGCGTTGGTGGCGCTGGTGGGGGCAGGCATTCTGGCCAGCTGGGCGCTGCGCAATCAGGCCAGCTACTTCTATGTGCCCGGCGAAATCGCCGCTCACCCGCCCGAGGCGGGCCGCGCGGTGCGCCTGGGCGGCATGGTCGAGAAGGGCAGCATGAAGAACGCGGCCGACGGCGTGACGGTGCATTTCATCGTGACCGACGGCAAGGCGCGCGTGCCTGTGACCTTTGCCGGCATCCGCCCGGCGCTGTTTGTCGAAGGGTCGGGCGTGGTGGCCGAAGGGCGCATGACGCCTGATGGCACTTTCGTGGCCGACAATCTGCTGGCCAAGCATGACGAAAAATATGTCCCGCGCGAGATGAAGGACATGACCGCGCAACAGGCGCGCCAGACCGTCGCGCAGACCAAATAGGAGAAGCCCCGGGTGCTTGCGGAAATCGGCCTTGGGGCCTTGTGGCTGGCGGCGGCGCTGGCGGGGCTGCAACTGCTGGCGGGCGCTTTGGCGCTTACGCCCAATGGGCGGGCGCTGGGCGGCATCGTGCGGCCGGTGGCCATCGTGCAGGGGCTGCTGGCGGCGGCGGCCTTTGGCATCCTCATCATGCTGTTCGTGCAGACCGACCTGTCGGTCAAGCTGGTGGCCGAGAACAGCCATTCGGCCAAGCCGCTGATCTACAAGATCGCCGGAACCTGGGGCAACCACGAAGGCTCGATGCTGCTGTGGGTGACGGTGATGGGGCTGGCGGGCGGTTTCGTCGCGCTGGTCGAGCGCCGTTTGCCCGAGGAGACGATGCTGGCCACGCTGGCCGGGCAGGCCTTTGTCAGCCTTGGCTTCTATGCCTTCCTGCTGTTCGCCTCGAACCCGTTTGTGCGCATCTGGCCCGCGCCCGATGATGGCAATGGCCTTAACCCGCTGTTGCAGGACCCGGGCCTCGCCTTCCATCCGCCCACGCTTTACGTGGGGTATGTGGGGCTGTCGGTGGCGTTCAGCTTTGCCATTGGCGCGCTGGTCACGCGGCAGGTAGGGCCCGACTTTGCCCGCGCGATGCGGCCCTGGGTGCTGGGCGCGTGGATTTTCCTGTCGCTGGGCATCA
>DATMUT010000501.1:0-2800 GCA_035563755.1 Novosphingobium sp. | reverse complement strand
GCCGGTCACGCCCGGATGGGTGCGGTTGCCGTCGGCAAAGGCGTGGCGCTGCTCGTGGCAGGTGGCGCAGGCCATCGTGCCATCGGCCGACAGGTCGGCGTCGTAGAACAGGCGGCGGCCCAGTTCGACCTGCGCCGGGGTGGGGGGCGGCGCAATGTGCCCGGCCTTGCCAATGTCGGGCGGATCAGCCCGCTCACCTGGGCCGACCCGCGCCAGACCGCCCTTGCCGCGCAAGTCGACGTGCCCGTTACCGGCACGCATCCGGTCGAGATGGGCATGGCCGGACGCACCGGCGAAATCGCCCGCCGCCTTGGGGCCGACCCGTGCTATCGCCAGATGTTCGCGGCGGCCTTTCCGGCATCAGGCGAACAGATCACCTATGCCAATGTCACCCGCGCGCTGGCCGCATTCGAGGGCAGCCTGGTGTCGCGCGCCAGCCCCTATGACCGGGGCGCCATGAGCGCGCAGGCCCGCGCCGGGCAGGCCGTCTTTGCCCGCCACTGCGCCGCCTGCCACGCCGGGCCGGACTTTACCGACACGCGCTTCCACCGCCTTGCACCAGCCGACCCTGCCGCCTCCGATCAGGGCCTGTTCGAAGTGACCGGCCGCCCGGCCCATCGCGGCGCCTTCCGCACGGCGCCCTTGCGCAATGTGGCCGTCACCGCGCCCTATCTGCACGATGGTTCCGCGCCCGCGCTGGCCGATGCCATTGCCCGCCATGGCCTGCCGCCGCTGCCCGCCGCGCAGCAGGCGCAAGTCGAAGCCTTCCTTGGCGCGCTCACCGACCAGGCGTTCCTGTCCGATCCGGCGCTGGCGTTGCCGCAAAAGGCGTGCGGGCGGGCGCTCTAGGCGGGCAGGCCGCGCGTAACCATTGCGAAATCGGTATCGAGCGATACAGATGGGCAATGGACAACCCCTTCGAGGACTACCCCGGCTATCTGCTGCGCCGGGCGGCAGGCGCAAAGCTGGCGCATCTTTCGCGCCGGCTCGAACCGCTGGGCGTGCTGGTCACCGAGGCGTCGGTCATCGTGATGATCGCGCATAACCCCGGCGTGTCGCAGGCCGAATGCGGGCGATTGCTGGCGGTGCAGCGCACCAACATGAACCCCATCGTGCGGCGCATGATCGAGCGCGGCTGGATCGCGGTGCACAAGGGCCGCGGCCGCGCGCAGGGGCTGAGCATGACGCCGGTGGGGCAGGAGCTGGCCGCCGCGATCGAGACGGTGTTTGTCGACCACGAGAACTGGATCATGGCCGCCGTGCCCGACGCCTTGCGCCCGCATGTCATGCCGATCCTGCGCGCGCTGCGCCTGGCCGAGGACCGCGAGGACGAAACGCCCCTGCCCGACCCGGCCAGCGCATAGCCAAAGGGAGCGCAAGGGTGTCCCCCGCGCTCCCCTGTTTGCTGGCCGGAACCTGCCCGGTCAGAACCGGTTCGTTACGCGCACGCCATATTCGCGCGGCGCGCCATACAGCTCGTTCTTGCCGTTGATGCCCGCCACATAGAACTTGTTGGCCAGATTGGTGCCATAGGCCTCGATCCGCCAGGGGCCGGTGTCCACTGTCACGCTGGCCTGCACCAGACCGCGCGCGCCGATCAGGTCGGTCGAGGCCTGATAGGTGGGGTAGGCCCACTGCGAACCGATGTAGGCATAGCCCACGCGCGGGGTGACCGACACGTTCTCGCTGGCCTCGATGCGATAGGCGGCCGACAGGTTCCAGGTCCACTTCGGGCTGTACAGGTTCGGCCCGCCCGAGCTGGTCGAGTAGGTGTAGTTGTAGCAGGTGCCCGGCGTGGTCGCCGTGCCTGCCGGGCACTGCGGCACCGTCACGCCCGAGGGAACGTTCCACTTGTTGACCAGCGTGAAGCTGCTCATGCTGCTGTCGACGAAGGACAGGCCGCCATCGATCGAGAGCGCGTTGAACTTGGCCTGGAAGCTGGCCTCGAAGCCCTTGATCTTGGCGCTGGCCAGGTTGACGACACCGTTCTGGCCCGACAGCGGGTTGATGACGTCCATCTGGAAGTTCTTGTAGTCGTTATAGAAAGCGCCCAGCTGCGTGCGCAGGTGGCGGTTGAACAGGGTCGACTTCCAGCCCGCCTCGTAATCCCACACGGTTTCGGGGGCAAAGGTGCCGCCCGGCGGGTTGATGCCGCCGTTCTTGTAGCCGCGCGCAGCAAACACATAGATCAGATTGTCGGCATTGGGCTTGTAGTTCAGCGCCAGCTTGCCGGTGGTCTGCCCGTCGCTTTCGTGGCCGGTCTGGGGCACCAGCAGCGTTGCGCCGGTGGGCGGCACGGTCAGCACCTGCGAAATGGTCGAGCCGGCCGCCGCGCGATAGACCGCGCCCGCGCCATCAACGTTGAAGTGCGAGTAGCGCAGGCCCGCCTCGAGCGTGAAATGGTCGTTCAGCTGATAGCTGGCCTGGCCAAAGGCGCCCAGCAGCAGCTTGCTGGTCTGCGGCTGCGGCAGGGTGGTAAAGCCGCTGGCCGAGCTGTAGCTCCAGTTGCGCAGGTCGATCTTGTTGCGCTGGGCATAGCCGCCCACCACATATTTGAACCGGCCATTGTCGGGCGAGATGATGTTGATTTCCTGGCTGTATTCACGCTCGCGCACATTGTTCGCGCTCGACAGGGCAGGCAGGGTGGTCAGCGAGGTGGCATCGGTCTCGCTCACGGCCGAAAGGCGCTTGTTCTGATAGGCCGTGACCGAACGCAGCGTCAGCCCGCCATCGAACTGGTATTTCATTTCCAGCACGGTGGCAAAGGCGCGCTCGTAGTTCGACACGGCGCTGTCATAGC
>DATMUT010000500.1:0-3207 GCA_035563755.1 Novosphingobium sp. | reverse complement strand
CCAAAAAGCCGCGCTGGGCCAGCACCCGCGTGCCCAGCCGCGAACCGATGATGACATAGGCCGCGCCCGCACCGGCATGCGCGGGCAAGGGGGCGGGCGTGGCCGGCAGGCTCGCTCGGGGGGCTATCTGCGCCAGATCCTGCGCCACCATTGCTGGCAAATCGGGCAAGCTGGCGCCCAGCCTGCCTTGCACAAAGCCTTGCATGGCCGGAAAGGCTACGGCCAGCCCTGCTGCATGTGCCATCAGAAACTGGCCAAACCCCTCGCGCGTGTGTAGGTCGAGCGCGCCCATCTGCGCGTCGAGCCGCCGGTGCGCCGGGTCGGTTGTCTGGCGCAGGCGCTGGCGCAAATCCTCGCTGTCCGCCATGCGCGAGCCCTTCTGGTCCGCCTGCTGCATCAGCAAGGCAGCCTTTTGGGGCAGGTCGTGAAGCGGCGTGTCAGACATGGCCAAGGCAACTCTGGCAAGGGGGCATGGAATTAAGCGTATCCGCGCTTGTAACGTATGAAACGCATGTGTCGCAGCAATGCTCCACAAGCAATGTAATTAACCAAATGGGTGGGATCTGGCCGTTCTGGCGCTCAGTCCATCAGCGCCAGAAGGTCTTCGATCCCCGTCGTGGCAAAGCCCACCGAAATGTCGGAAATGCCATAAGGCACCAGCAGTTGGCGGTGGCCCACGGGCATGACCCCGCAGGTGTAGACCACGTTGGGCACATAGCCGGCACGGTCGGCATTCTCGGCCGTGAGCACCGGTTCGCGCACGCGGGCGATAACGCGCGAAGGGTCGTCCCGGTCGAGCAGCACGCAGCCCAGCGCATATTTGCGCATCGCCCCCACGCCGTGGGTAAACAGCAGCCACCCCTCGTCGATCAGCACCGGGCTGCCGCAATTGCCGATCTGGATGAATTCCCAGGGGTATTTCGGCTCCATCAGCAGCACGCCGTCATCGTCCCAGCGGTCAAGCTGGTCAGAATGCAGCAAATACAGATTCTTGCCGTCCTGCCGGCCCACCATCACATACAGCCCGTTCACCTTTTGCGGGAACAGGGCCATGCCCTTGTTGCGCCCCGCGCGCCCGTGCACCGGCTCGAGCGTAAAGGTGCGGAAGTCGCGCGTGCGCAGCAGTTCCGAGCGGATCGACTTGCCCGAATAGGCCGTATAGGTGCCAATCCATTCATAATCGCCCGGGCCATGCTCAAAGCGCACTAGTCGCAGGTCTTCCAGCCCGTTCGCCTGCTGCTCGGTCATCGGGAAGATCACCGTGTTCGACAGGCTGCTTTCCGGGTGCCGCTCGACCGTGACGGCGCATTCGGCGTCGCCATCAGGGCAATGCACGACCTTTTGCACGGCGGTGGCAAAGGCGGTTTCGGGCCACAGGTTGAAGCTGCCATCGGCATTGGCGATGCCCTCGCGAAAGGCGATCGAACTGATGTGCCCTTCGCCCACCGCCCGCAGCGACAGGATGAAACGCACCGTACCCTGCGCCATGCCCGACTGGTCGGGGTGCGGCACGATCGAGGGGTTCATCAGGGCGGCGGCGGCATAGGTGTATTCGTGGCAGAAATAGGCCCCGATCAGCCGCCTGCGGCTTTGCGAAAAGTCGCGGTTGTGCAGGTTGAGGCTGTCCTCGACCTGCTTGTAGCGCGCTTCGAACACATGCTCGGTCTGCCAGTGCCGGTCGGCAAAGTCGCGCAGAACATGGGCGTATTCTTCCTCCACCCGGCTTTCGTCCAGCCGGGCGATGTCGTTCACCAGCCGCAGCGCGCGGCCCTCGGGCGCATTGGTGGCCTGCCAGCCCATGTGGAATGGGCGCAGCACCACACGCGCCGGGTCGGCGTGCAGGCGCGTGTCAAGAATGCGCAGAGGATTGCGTGCGATCGTGGTCAGTTGAATGTCCAAGGCGGTTCCCCGTCATCCCTTGCGGTTGGGTGGCGCGCAGCATGTCGGCCAGGGCGTAGTGACCCAGCTGGAACGCCAGAATTGATTCCGCGCCGCTGTTTTCGTTGCGCCCGCGCGGGGTAATGCCATCGCGGCACCGGCCCGAAGCCAGATCCGCCAGCACCACGCCGCGTTCGTTCGCGCCGAAGAACCATTGATACGCTTGATGAGCCAGTTCGATCCAGCGCGCCTCGCCAGTAGCGGTCCAGGCGGCGCAGGCAGCCTCGATGGCGGCCTGCGCCTCGAGCGGCTGCTGGTCGAAGGGGCGCCAGTCGTGAGGCAGGCCGAAGGTTTCCGAACCCACCGCGCGGAAGTGCCCGTGCTGGCCGCTCTGCACGCCCGAGAGCCACGTGAGCGCCTCGACCCCGGCGGCCACCCAGTCAGGCCGGTCGAGCGCCTGTCCGCCCTCGATCAGCGCCTGGCACAGGCGGGGGTTGTCATAGGCCAGCACCGGCTCGAACCAGGTCCAGCCGGGCTGGCGGTTCTGCTCGAGCATGGCGGCCAGCATGTCGCAGGTGCGGTGCACCGTGCCCAGCGATGCGCTGTGCGAAGCGCCCGCCCGCATCATGGCCAGCGCGCCCAGCGTGGCAAACGCCAAGGCCCGCGGCGAGCCGATCGAGCCGACTGTTTCGGCCACCTCATCATACAGCATCATGGCCCAGGTCGCCATGTCGGGCAGGCGCGAGCGCTCGACCGTATGGCCCAGCGCCCACAAGGTGCGCCCGTTGGAATCCTCCGACCCTTCGCTTTCGCACCATGTCCGGTCGAAGTTCATGAAATTGCGGAAGCGGCCCCGGTCCGGGTTCCAGGCATAGTGGATGAAGCCGGCGTATACCGTGCTCCACCGGGTGCGCTCGGCCTCGGTCATGCCGCTGGCCACGTTGATGAGCATGAGCGCGCGCACATTGTCGTCGAGGCAGTAGCCATGGCGCCGGTCGGGCACGATGCCGATGGAATGCTGATACATGCCGGTCGCATCGCTCATGGAGCGGACGGCCGACAGGCCCGGAATGGCCAGTGGCGACACCGTGCGGGCCGCCGGCGCCACGCTGGCGCGGATCAGGCGGGCGCTGGCCTTGGCAAATTGCGGCCAGATGGTGCGCCGCCCGCGCTCATAGGCGCGCATCTGCATGGCCAGCAGCGCGGACGGATCGTCGAGAAGGGCGTTGACCGCGCCGGCAATGGCTGCCGGATCGCCCGGCTCGATCAGTGCGCCCACGCCATCGGCCAGCAGCTCGCGGGCATGGACATAGGGCGTGGAGACCACCG
>DATMUT010000499.1:0-3159 GCA_035563755.1 Novosphingobium sp. | reverse complement strand
CGGGCCTTGTAATATGGGCAGGCAAGACGGCGTAAGGGTGACATTTTTTCCATTTTCTCGCAGCGTTAGTGTCGCTTTTGTACAAAAATAGCTTGCTAACGGCGCTGCTGTCTTTATCGTTCTGATGGGTTTTGGGCGCTTCTCGCTTTTTATTCGGAGCTGGGCGCCTGGAAGGTGGGGGAAGTGTTGCGATTTTGGGCGTTGAGGGCGCCTGTCCGCATTTTCCTTTGCTGTGCTCTTGGCAGTTTCAGGGCTTGCCCTGTTTCTGGCTCGTTCAAGGTCATTCATCTTATGCGACCCGGGTGGATGACCAAGAGCGCGGCGGCGGTTTCGCCGCGGGGGTGAGCCCTCCCAGACTCACCCCCGAAATTTCGGGGCATTTGACGCAAACAGCAAATGGGCGCCCTCGGCCATGCCGAAGGCGCCCAGTCAATCATGTCTCTATGGTGGTGATGTCTCAGGCCGCCTGGCTGGCAGCGGTTGCGCCGCCATCGAGCACTGTCAGCGGCTTGGCCTGATCGCCAATCGCGATCTTCTTGGGCTTCATCGCTTCGGGCACTTCGCGCACAAGGTCGATAATCAGCAGGCCGTCCTCAAGGTTGGCCGCTTCGACGCGCACGAAATCGGCCAGTTCGAACCGGCGCTCAAAGCCGCGCTGGGCGATGCCGATGTGGAGGAACTGGCCATTGTCGAGCGCTGGTTCGTCGTGCTTGCGGCCCTGGATGACCAGCAGGTTCTGCTGCGCGGTGATGTCGATGTCGGCCGGCTTGAAGCCCGCCACCGCCAGGGTGATGCGATAGCTGTCCTCGCCGCGACGCTCGATGTTGAAGGGGGGGTAGTTGTCGCCGCCGCCGCTGCGCGTTGCATTCTCGAGCAGGTCGAACAGGCGGTCAAAGCCCACGGTGTTGCGGCGATAGGGCGTGAAATCGAAACGGTTCATGTCAAAATCCTCAAAGGCTTGAGCAATTTTCGGTTCCGGCTGGGCCCTTGCTGGCGCCCGGCCGGGGTGGATACAAAGGTGGCCCGATGGGGCCGTTTGTGCCATGCCCGTGTTCGGCCCATGACACATGATGTCAGATATGTTAGCGAAATGGCATTTCAAGAGGTGCCGGGCGCAGGCATTGTGGTCATCGCCCATCACCTCCATCAACCGAAAATGGAAACAGTCGAAACATGAGCGCCCCCAAGGTCGAAATCTATACCCAGTGGGGCTGCCCCTTTTGCGTGCGCGCCAAGGCGCTGCTTGATGCAAAGGGCGTGGCCTATACCGAAATCGACGTGACGATGGACACGAAGAAGCGCGCCGAAATGGCCGAGCGCAAGCCCGGCGCCCGCACCGTGCCGCAGATTTTCGTGAACGATGTGGCGCTTGGCGGCTGCGATGATATTCACGCCCTCGATGCCAAGGGCGAGCTTGACCCCATTCTGGGCCTGTAATGACCCGCATCGCCGTTCTGCAGATGACCTCGGGCGTAGATCCGCAGGTCAATGCCGCCACCATCGTCTCGGCTGCACGGGCCGCGGCGCAAGGTGGGGCGGCGATGCTGTTCACCCCCGAGATGTGCGGGCTGATCGACCGCGACCGCAAGCGGGCCGCGCCCCATGTCGTGCCCGAGGCGGACAATCCGGTGCTGGCCGCCGCGCAGGCGGCCGCGCGCGAGACAGGCGTGTGGATCGTGCTGGGGTCGCTGGCGATTGCCGGGCAGGGGCAGGGCGCGCGCAGCGCCAACCGCACCTTTGTGATCGACGAAGGCGGGCAGATCCGCGCCCGCTACGACAAGATCCACATGTTCGACGTCGATCTGGCCACCGGCGAAAGCTGGCGCGAGAGCAACGCCTATGCGCCCGGCGACAGGGTTGTGACGGTCGAGACGCCGGCCGGGCGGCTGGGGCTGGCCATTTGCTATGACCTGCGCTTTCCGGCCCTGTTCGAGGCGCTGGGGCGGGCCAGATGCGACCTTATCGCCATTCCGGCGGCCTTTACCGTGCCTACCGGGGCGGCGCACTGGCATATCCTGCAACGCGCCCGCGCCATCGAGGCCAGCGCCTATGTGGTGTGCGCGGCGCAAGTGGGCCAGCACGAGGACGGGCGCGCCACTTATGGCCACAGCTTGGTGGTCGACCCCTGGGGCGAGGTGCTGCTCGACATGGGCGGCGAGGCGGCGGGGCTGGCCTTTGCCGAGATCGACGCGGCCAGGATTGCGGAAATCCGCGCGCAATTGCCCAGCCTGGCCAACTGGCGGGCCTTGCCAATTGGCGCAAATACCCCAGATTAACCGGATCATGATCGTTTTCGACCTGGAATGCAGCGAGCATCATCATCGCTTCGAGGGCTGGTTTGCCTCCTCGGACGATTTCGCGCGCCAGAAGGATCGCGGCTTGCTGATGTGCCCGCAGTGCGGATCGGCCCATGTGGTCAAGGCCCCCATGGCCCCGCGCCTGACGCGCAAGGGCAACCAGATCGAGGCGGCAGTTCCCGCCTCGCGCGCGCCCGCGCCAGCCCCTACCGAGCAGGCACCCGCCGCTTCGCCACCAGCTTTCGACAGCTTGCCCCCGCAAGTGCAGGACAAGTTGCGAACGGCCATTACCGCTATCGCCACCGCGCAGGCCGAAGCGCTCAAATCCTCGCGTTGGGTGGGCAAGCGCTTTGCCGAAGATGCGCGCGCCATGCATTATGGCGATGCGGAGCAGCAGGCCATTCACGGTCAGGCATCGCCCGAAGAGGCGCAGGCGCTTGCCGACGAGGGCATCGAGATCGCCCCAATCCTGTTTCCCGTAGCGCCGCCCGGCGAGGTGAACTGATCCGCCAGCCGGCCGGCTTTGGCGCCAATTGTGTTTGTCGGATTGCCATCTGCCCGGCGCGCTTATAAGAGGTCGCCTGCGGGCACCCATAGCTCAGCAGGATAGAGCGTCGGATTCCTAATCCGAAGGCCACTGGTTCGAATCCAGTTGGGTGCACCACTTTTCACCAGATGACCGTTACGAAAAAGGGGGCCGGTTTTGCCAGCCCCCCGTTATCGCGGTGTTCGCACCGGTTAAAATCGGCGCTTCAGAACTTGTAGCCTACCGATGCGCCTATGGTGCGCACCGAGTTATAGCCCCAGCGGTTGATCGTCGAGAGTACGCCCAGCGCCGCATCGCCCGGGTCCGAGCCGATGT